>CAIKZE010000475.1 GCA_903831825.1 uncultured Lentisphaeria bacterium
AGTAACAAAAAAATTACAGACAGGAAGAACTTTTCGCTGATTTTGGGCAGAAATACGGATGAAAAGTTTGTGATGTGCTCAGCAAGGAAACAATTTCCTACAGAAAATATGCTAAAACACTTTTCGGACAGGGTCTAGCTACTCTTTACCTTAAATGAGTGATGGGGATTTAACCCCATTTTGAGTTTCTAACAGGATATGAACTAATAACCGAAGAATATATTATGCTCAAAAAATATTTCGCCGTCGCGTTTGGATTCGCGGGTATCCTGCTTTCGGCAGGCAATGTCAATCTGATTCAAAATGGCAGTTTTGAAGAGAAAATTGATAACTTGTATTACTTTAACGGCAGCAAAAAGCTGGATGACGGCAAAACCTCAGTTAAAGCGACAACGGAAGAAGTCGCATATGGGATTGCCGGGGACAAGGCCAGAACCGGCGGCAAGTCTTTCCGTTTTCAATCCAATATAGCAACCGGCGGAACCGCGATAGATTATGTGCCTAAAGTACCGTTGAAAGGCGGCGTCAAATATATATTTTCCGCATATTATTTTATCAAGGCCGGTGAAAATCCCGGCAAGTTGCGCGTTTCCGGACGCGTGGTATTTTTTGATAAAGCAGGAAAAGCAGTTAAATACTTGTTTCCTGAAGCCCCCGCGACTCTGAATGAATGGCTGTCCTTGAAAGTTGAGTTTTACCCTCCGGTCGGCGCAGAAACCGCTGTTTTCACGCTATGGTCCGACGGCGGCGAAAGGACGATCTGGTGGGATGATATTTCGCTGGAGGAAGTATCTGCCGCAAAAGCAGGATCGGCATATTCATATCAGGCGAAAATAGCTGAAAATCCTGACATGCTTGTCTGGAAAAATGCGCCGGACGCGAAAACGCCATACAAAGGGCTTCCTGAAAATCTCAGGGATGGGAAACTGGAATTGTCATGCGCCGGCAATGAATCCGAGCCGTTCCAACTGGTTTTGACGCCCAGGAAAGACGTGGCGGATATTTCACTTGATTTTACCGACTTTAAAAACAGTGGCGGCGCAAGCATCGGGAAACAGAATATATCTTATAAGCCGGTTGCTTTTATAAATATAAAAGAAGCGGATGATCCAAGCATTGTGGGAATGAATGCCGACCCGCTGATGTCGGAAAAAGCCGTTTCCCTTAAAACCGGCGTCAATTCGCCATTCTGGATAATGGTCTATGTTCCCGCAAAAACCATTCCGGGAATATATGAAGGACATGTGAAAATCAAGAAAGCGGGAACTGAAATATCAACGTTGCCGATTTCGCTGAAAGTCCGTTCTTTCTCAATCCCGACAATCCCATTTTTGAAAGCGGCGTTTTATGCCAGATGTTTTCCTTCACAAATGGGCAAATTCGATCACAGACCGGAGGCCGAAACCATCGCCGATATTTTTGAGAATTTAAAAGATCACCGGATAAGCGGCAATCAGGGCTATGGCGTACCTGTTCCCAAATATGAAATTCGCAATAATATCCTTGAAATAACGGACTGGTCGCCCGTGGATGATTTCATGTCGGAGAAAATAAACAAATACAACATAAGCTGGTTCAAGATGGCGCCTTTAGGTTTCTACGGCGACAATTCCGGGTGGTTTGATAAGAAAAATAAAACAGCGCTTGTGTTCGACAAAGACGTCCAGACCGCTGAAGGCCGTTCTGTTTTAACCCAATATATAAAACTTTTAAGTGTGCATTTAAAAGAAAAAGGCTGGTTCGACAAATCCTGTTCTTATCTGTGGGACGAACCGCCGGACCCCTTTTTAAAATCAGTAAGCCTGCTTTGCGACGCAATCCATGAAGGCGACAAGAATTTTAACGTTTTTATTACCCGCAAAATAACTCCTGAACTTAAAGGGAAAGTAAATACCTGGTGTCTGCCGTTCGGACCGGGCTACATTGATATGGATGAAATAAAGGCAAGCGCCGCTCGCGGGGAAAAATGCTGGATTTATAATTGGCCGATACACCTTGATGATTATGAATATATACAAAACAGGCTTTTCCCCTGGCTCGCCTATATGATTGACGCCGACGGCGTACTGCTCTGGAGCATCTTGCAGACCGGCGGCGGGAATCCGTGGACGGAGATGAATACGACTTATGCCAACGGCGCCGCCACGCTGCTTTATCCGCATCCGTCGGGCAACGGTTCCTATATTGATTCGCAGCGCTTTGCCATCGTCAAAGAGGCAATTGATGATTATGACTATTTCAAAATTCTGGAAAATAAAATTGATTCATTTAAAAAAGGCTGGGGCAGGCCCAGGGTGAAAGAAATCATCGCGGCATTGATTTATAACCCGCCCTTTGAGTACAACAAAGACAGTTCGCTGCTGTATCATCTCAGGGATGAGATTGCGGATGAAATAGAATCTCTGGACAAAAAACCGCTGCTTCTGGCTCAAACCGCGCCATCCGATAATTCAAGCACGGTTTTGAATGAAGTTCAGATCAATGGCGTCTGCGAACCCGGCGCAAGCATTAAAATCAACGATGAACCGGTTGTTGCGGCAAACGGTTCTTTTTTCAGAAAAATCCTGCTCAAATCAACCGGCAAAAATCTGATAAAAATAGAAGCTGAAAAGAATGGGGAAAAGAAAACTGTCTACCGGACAATAACTCTCGAAAAAGATCCGCAGTTGGCAATATTGAAAAAACTTCTGGAAAAAGCCGCATCGCTCAATTTAAATGTGGCGGCATTCAATGCGGTCTGTGAGGCTGCGTCAAACTCAAAAGAGTATTCGGAAAAACAGAAATCTGAAGTGGCGTCAGTCATCGCGGAGTGTCAGAAAAAAATCATTCAGGCGGAACTGGACCGGGAAATGAAAAACGCGAAAAATAAACTTTATACCGCGTTTTTCAACCGGGCGGCATGGGCCGGCGGACACGGCTTTTTTGAAAAGGCCGAACATTACCTGAAAGAAGCGGGAAAGCTTAACCCCGATCAAGATTTGTCAAAGGGCGCATGTTCGATAGAAGCGGTAAAAAAGGATGGTCATTTCGGCTTTATTCTCAAAAATTCCATGCTGGAAGTTCTAATCCTGGAATCCGGCGCAAGGATCCTTGACTTTAAGGTCAACGGCGTGTCCTGCCTGCGACAGGGCAACCCGAAAGATTATCCGGAAGAAATCAGAGCGGACATGAAAAAATGTATCGAAGCGGTGGAATTAAAATTCAGGCCGGAGCTTGGCGGCTACGAAGACGCCGGCATGGAGCAGATGGCAACCTCTTATGCCGACTGGGAAATCTCCATCGTGAATTTGCAGCCCGATAAAATAAGCATCAGCGCGGAAATAATGCTTCCCGGCGACAAATTCAGACTGACCCGCCTGATGACCATTGTAAAAAATAATCCCGTGATGGAAATGAAGTATGTCATAAAAAATATCCAGCCAGGCGGATTCAAATCAGACGATCCGCACGCTTATGATTTTCCCTGGCGCGGACACGCGGATATCG
Source organism: uncultured Lentisphaeria bacterium (assembly GCA_903831825.1). Lineage (GTDB taxonomy): Bacteria > Verrucomicrobiota > Lentisphaeria > Victivallales > Victivallaceae > CAIPAT01. Next base: position 3,487 of record CAIKZE010000475.1, read on the forward strand.
CAATTGGCGGGAACCCGGAAGGCAACATTCTGGTAATACCGGCAACCGAAAAGTTGAAATGCCTGGAATTTTCAGCTAAAAATCCAGTATTTTACGAAGTTAAAACACTGCCGCTGACAGACAATTATGCCGGCAGTTTTTCACCGGCTGCCCAAACCGGGTTCGCGCAGATATTGGATGACAAAATCAAACATCTGTATATATGGTTCCAGTCAGCGGACAACAATCATGGTTCATCACGGGTTTACACCATGGAACCGAATAAATGCATCGGGGTAAAGCCTTTCATAATCGAGCCCGGCAAAGAAGTCTCTTTCACCAATTACTTTGTCGGCCTGAATGACGTCAAAACCGAAGATGATTTCAAAAAGCAGCTAATTGATTATAAAAGCAAACCGTCCGCGAAATGAAAAATCATCCGTAAAAAAGGCGGTAATTGCCGTAAAATCTGCCCCTGTTGCGTATATTTCGCAATAGGCCTGCCTGTTATCGGAGCCGATGTGTCTTTTTTCATTCTTTTTTGTTGGATTTCTTCATTTGGCTGTTGACAGAGTAAATAAAAGGAGATATAATTAAAATAACTGAACCGGTTCAGGCGGATAAATTCGGAGATATAAAAAAGCATGGAAAACAGACAGCAGACATTGTTGAGAATGGCTGACGAGTTGAAGTTGTCAAAGACAACGGTCTCGGTTTGTCTGTCCGGCAATGCTGAAAAATACAAGATTAAGCCGGATACCGTCGAGCGGGTTAAAAAATATGCTGAGAAAATTAATTATATTCCGAATCGCATTGCCCGCAGTTTGACAAAGCCGGGGAATGCTCCGGTAGGGTTGATTATCAGCCAGGACAGCAGTTCGGAGAAAAGCCTGTATGCGATGCGCAGAGCCATGCAGATGCTGGATGAAAGCGGACGTGAGTTTATAGTCCAGAACTTTCTTACATATCACATTTCCGATGCGGTTGCGGCGCTGAAAGGCATGAATGTCAAAGAAATAATAATGTTTGGCATATTCCGGGAACAGGTTAATGTCGAGCGGGTCCCTCAAAATGTGTTGATAAGGTTTCAAGCAGATCAGGCCAGGCTTGCTTCTTTGCTTAAAGATATGCGGTTTTATTCGGTGGACTACAATTTCCCGGCACTGGAGAATAGTCCGTTGAAAATGTATCGTCTGGGAACAAATCGTAACGATATTTATGCAAAACTTTTCATTGCTTTGTTCAAAGCGGTGAAAGTTCCTATTGTATGTGACGAGAATTGTATACAGCTCGATACCATAAATAATCTTGCCGGTTTAGGCCTTGAGATTAAACCGGCAAATATAATAGCTATGCCGGAAAACACGTCTGGAAATCCGTTTAAAATCGGTTGCGAACTTGTTCCGCAAGTGATTGCCATGATCAAGTCCGACCGGATAAAAGCTGCCGTTCTGCACGATGACAAGGTTGCAGCCGGCTTGATCGACGGGTTGTTGGCGAATGGCTACTCCGTTCCCGATGATATTTCAGTCATCGGATTCGATAATATCGAGGCAGCGCCATATTTCAAAGTCTCGCTTACCACTATCGAGGTGCCGGTGATGAAGAACACTGTTATGGTCGTCGAATCCATATTGAGCGGTAAAGACATTCCTGCAACCATTGAATCGGAAGCAAAAATAATCTGGCGTGATTCCGCAAAACTTTAAATTTTCGAACTGAATTAAAAATAAAAGGGGGCAATGATTAAAATGAATCAGAAAACAAATATCGAGAAACAGACGGCGCCGGGCGGCTGGGCAAGAGGAAGGAATTTTACACTCATAGAACTCCTCGTGGTGGTCTCGATCATCGCGATTCTTGCCTCTTTGTTGCTGCCGGCGCTGAACAAGGCCCGCAATCAGGCGAAAACGATTAAATGCGTAAACAGTATCAAGACCTTGAGTTCTGCTTTTATGCAGTATACGCTGGATAACGGCGATTATTTCCCCTGGTATTCCCAATGGAACAATCCGGGGTCGGACAACAAAACAGATTGGCCATATGTGCTGAAACGTACCTATCTTACCCCTAATAACATCGTGAACAACGAAAAAACCTGGGGGGCGGTGATGTGCCCTTCCAGACCTGGCGGCGGCGGAATGGGCGTGTGGATACATTACGGTTATAATCATTTGAATATTGGGAGCAACAGCAATAAGGTTCCAAGTCCGCTGACCAATCAGGCCAGCGCACCAGCGAAAATCTCATCGCTGCAGAAAAGCTCCACCGTGATTCTGGCTGCCGATTGTACCCGCTACACTGCTGCAAATTACGGCGATGGTTACTGTTTAATGAATGATCATCCGCTTACCGGTACCGATCATCCGTTTGCCATACATGACGGATATGCCAACGTTGCCTGGTGTGATGGCCATGTCAGTAAAATTAAAGGTATTGCCGAAGATCCCGCCAGTACATATGCTGTCCTTGGAAACCGGCTTATACTCGGAAATAACTGGACCCGTGACGGCATTAAATTCTAATTAACAGGAACAATAAAGATCATGATTTTGAAAAAACTTGTATTTTCGGTTACTTTTATTCTGCTTGTCTCCGTTCTTGCCGCGCAGGAACTTAAGCTTATTGCGCCGGAGCCGGTTCAGCCGGTAAAATGTCAAGCTTCAATATTACCCGGCGGAGCGGTGAGGGTGACGCTTGGAAAGAATACTTACAATGTTGACGGCATGTTCTCGCTGATTCCGGATTGGGCGAAACTGGATAAGGATAAAGCTACAGGTTTTGCTGAATTCAAAGTAGATACGGAATCGATTACGGCTAGGACCGCGGCCTTCGAATTTAACCGCAAATTGGTGCGTCATGCAGAATGTGTTGAAGTAATCGATTCTTTTAAGAATCTGACCAGTGAGAATCTGCCGCTGATTTATCGTAATCAACTGAATTTTAGCAAAGTGAAAGAATATCGTCTTAGCGGATACAAGATTTATACTAAGTCGGGGAAATATTCAGACAGTATTAATTGTACGACAATCTGCATGCCGGTAACGGGAGGTTCGATTGGGATGCTGGCGCTGAACGATGTGTTCCGGATTCATTTTCAGGCTTTTGCCACGCAAGGTATTTACGGTATAGCGGACAATAATCTGGTGATCGTTCCTGGCGGAGTGCAGGAAATGCGTTTTGCGATATTCCCTTCTGAAAAAGATGATTATTATGGACAGATTAATGCCATGCGCCGGTTTCTCGGCGTAAATTATGCAATTGAACACACCGGTACCATGGTCGGGACTCACGGGAAAAATGCTAAATCCTTTGATTCTGCCTATTCCCAAATCGGTAGAGACAGTTCCAAGGAAGAAATTGCCGCATTTGTTAACAATAAATCTGCAAAATACTTAATCTCGCAAAGCGCTACCGATCTTGGCGAGTTGTGGCAGGGGTCTGCCTGGCAGAACACCCGGAAGCCGGAACTGCATAAAGCTTTTTTCGCCAAACTTGATCAGGCTGTACCCGGTTGCGTTAAAATGTATTATTTCCATTGTTATCTGGATCAGAAAGCTAAGATGGACAATGTTTACGGCAAAGATGCAACTTTGATGCCTAACGGGAAACAGGCTGATTATCGCGATCCGGGGCTGCCGCTGTTTAATCCGGTGGAAGGCAGTGAATGGGCAAAATTTCAGGAAAAACACCTTGATATATTGCTAAATACCTACAAAGTGGATGGTATTTTCTGGGATGAATTTCCGGTCAGTTCCGCAGATTACCACTATGGTGAGCCATGGGACAAGGTAACTGCTGATATTGATCCGAAAACCCATAAAATTCAAACGCTTAAAAGCAGTATTGCATTGATCACTCTGCCCTGGCGAATCAGGATGGTTGACATGATCGTTGCAAACCATAAATTCCTGATCGCCAATGGCGGCGCTTATACCGAAACAATGATGAAGATTTTTATCAGGAATAAGTTCCTTGCCTTCATGGAAACCGGCGCTGTAAGCAATCTGTTGCGCAGTCAGCTTTCCACCCCGATCGGCTTGGGGGATCACGTTACGGAACGCACTGAAAAAGATTGTTATAACTGCATGGTAAAATTTCTTGACTATGGCAGCGTTTACTTTTGGTATCATTCGCAGGTTATGCCGATTACGCATGAAACGTTGACCCAATATATGTTCCCGATTACTCCAGTGGAGCTTCACGAAGGATATATTATTGGCAAGGAGCGCATTCTTACAAACAGAAGCGGTTGGTATGGTTTCGGCGGCAGCGAAAACGCTGAATTGCATTTCTTCAACAAAGATGGCTATGAAGTAAAACGTGATGCTGAGACCAGAACTGAAAATGGCAAAAAATATTATAAAGTCGTATTGAGTGAAAATGAGACTTGCGCCATCGTTAAAAAGTAAATCTTGGATTAATGGAGGAATATGTTATGAGTATTGGCAATAAGCTGTTGATTGCGCTGTTTTCTGCGTTGCCTTTATTATGTTGGGCCGGAGGAATGAAAACGCCCGGAATTATCTGTCCCTTAAAGTCGGATCCGCCTCCGTTGATAGACGGCAACCCCAAAGAATGGCAGAGTCTGCCTGGCGCAATTGAGATTACGGGGGAGCAGGTGCGATGGGGAAAGGCGAAATGGAAAAACGAGGAAGATCTTTCCGGTACCGTCAATTTCTGCTGGGATTCAAATTATTTTTATGTTCTGGCACAAGTGACGGATGATAAAATTCTTGTTACCAAATCCGGTAAAAACTTGTTTCAGACGGATCATATTGAACTGGACATTGATCCATGTTGGACGCCGGGCTGCAAGGGGCCCTTTACTAAACAGCAATTTGTCATCGGCATATCTCCGGGGAACATGGAGAAGACCGGGGATCCGATATCGGATATCGAACCGGAATTTTACATCTATTGTCCTCAGGATATCAAGTCTGCTGAAGGCATTGACATCGCGTCGACTCGTACAGATAACGGATACCTGATCGAAGCCCGCATTTCATGGGAGCTACTGGGAACAAAACCTGTACAAGGAAAAACCATCGGCTTGGATATTCATTTTTCCGATTCAGACAATGTGGAAGATCAGGAAAAAATGACCAGCCTTTATCCGGGCGACTGGACTGGCCGGAAAAGGGAAAAGATGATGCCTGTAATGTTGACTGGAATCCAGGGCAAATAAATTTGTAAATCATGTTTTTGGGAGTCGGGTGTTTGACGTAAGTTTTTGATTGCCGGAGATTGGGCGCGCAATCGACTTGCCCGGTTTGGAATAACAATGGAGATTGAGTCTATGATACAAAAAATGTTGGTATTTTCTGTTTTCTATTTGTCAGGCGCGGTATCTATTCTTTTGGCGGAGTCGGTTATAACCGTAACGTCTGAACCGCCGCTGCCATTGCAGAATTTGATTAAAGATTCTTCGTTTGAAGAAAGCAACCGGAACTGGAATCCATGTCCGCAATTTGCGAAAAATAGTGAAATTGCTGAAGATGTTGCGTTCAGCGGTAAAAAATCATATAAAATATCCGGCGGAGAAAAAGAAAAACCTTATGGATTGCAGAAAATCTGTCTGCCGGAATCAATACCTGCCGGAACTCCGATGTATGTCGGAGTTGCCAGCAGGATTGTCGGAATGGATTCTGAACTTAAGCGGCCAGCAGTTTCGCTTTGCCTGGATTGCGCTGACGGGAAAAGCAATTATGTAAAAACTCTGTCAATTCCCAACGAAGACCATGATTGGACTTGGTGTGAACTTATCAGCGTAACCGCACAGCCGGCAAAGTCAATCTCCGCATATCTGTGTTTTTATAATCAGAAGGGTACCGCGTTTTGGGATGACGTGATTGTAAAAATCGGATCAGTGAAGCTTAATATTGACGTTAATGGACAGAAAATCAGAAAAGTTCGTGTGTTTAACAGTAAAACCGGGTTGATCTTCAATAGCGGTATCATAGCTAAAGAACCGGAAGTATTTACTAAGTCGCTGGAAGTCCCCGGATTCGGGGTTTACTATGTGGAAATTGAGGATGTTTCCGGCACAATTACCGGCATCCGTTACCCTGAAAATGAGAATTCTGCGGTTGCGATATCCGGTTCGATTCCGGTATTTAAACGATTTAAGGCTGAAGTTCTCAATAAAGATCAGCGGGAAAACTATGCGATTGAACTGCCTGAACTCGATAATAAAAATGTTTTTCTTGAGTTATCCGTCAGGCTGAACAACGGCGGGGATGCTGTCACCGGCTATACTTCAGCGTTATCGGTTGTAATAAACAATACCAGTTTGTCCCTGGCCAATCTGTTTCCTCCAAAAAATGAATTCACTATGGCTTCCGGCAAATCCGGCAATTATTTTTCTTCCGGAAAGTTTATTGTTTATTATGCCCCGTGGGAGTATGCACTGACAACTGAAAATCCATATTGTCAGGTCACCAAAGAAGACAGAAATCCATTCAACTATAAATTCAATATTACGGCGTTGGTAAAACCGGGCAAAAATATAATAACTTTGGGGAATATGAACTGTATAGCAACACAGAAAATTCCGATGGTTATTACCAACTGTAGAGTCTCGGTTGTTGCTAAAACTCAATGATGTATTTTGTAATATGTTCAAAAAGACTCTGGTAATAATGGTATTTAATGAAAATATTTAAAAAATGTAAGGAGGCAGGAAATGAGTAAACTGGCATTGTTGGGCGGTTCAAAAACCGTGAATTCAGAAGCGGGCGATATGTTCAAATGGCCGATCGTCAATCAGGCGATGGAGAACGGCGTCTTGCAGGTGTTGCGCGACGGCAACATGTCCGGCACGGACATTACGAAAAAATTCGAGCAGGCATACGCCGAATGGATGGGTGTGAAATACGCGCTTGCGCACAGTTCCGGCACTGCCGCGCTGCAATGCGCCATGTATGGCGTCGGCATCGGCGTCGGCGATGAGATTATTTGTCCATCCATTACTTACTGGGCATCGTGCACCCAGGCACTGACGCTGGGCGCATCAGCGGTCTTTGCCGATATCGACCCGAAGACGCTTTGCATTGATCCGGACGACATCGAACGACACATTACGCCGCGCACCAAAGCCATCGTGGTCGTTCATTATCTGGCGATGCCTGCCGACATGGATCCGATCATGACGATTGCGAAAAAACATAATCTGAAAGTTATCGAGGACGTGTCTCATGCTCACGGTGCGCTTTACAAAGGCAAAATGGTCGGGACTTTCGGCGATGTTGCCGGATATTCCATGATGAGCGGCAAAGCGTTCGCCATCGGTGAAGGCGGTATCCTGACCACCAACAGCCGGGAAGTTTATGAACGCGCAATCATTTTCGGACACTATGAGCGGCATGGCGAAGTTATTGACGAAAAGCTCAAAGCCGGAACCGGCGTTCCTTGGGGCGGCTATAAATACCGCATGCACCAGTTGTCATCGGTCGTCGGACTGGAACAAATAAAAAAATATCCGGCGGAAAGCGCGGAAATTGCTAAAGCCATGAATTATTTCTGGGATCTGCTGGAAGGCGTTCCCGGACTTGACGCCCATCGTCCGGCCAAAGATTCCGGCTCCACCAAAGGTGGTTGGTATGCCTCCCATGGCCTCTATAAGAAAGAAAGACTTGGCGGACTTTCATTGCGGCGCTTCTGCGAAGCCGTCCAAGCTGAAGGGGTACCGATGTGCACTCCCGGCTGCAATGCCGCGCTGCACACGCATCCGCTGTTCTCCAGCGTGGACGTCTACGGCAGCGGAACTCCGACCAACCGGGCCGGATATTCCGGCAGTCTGCCGGTTGCCGAAAGTATTCAGGGCAAAGTGTTCTTCATTCCGGATTTCAAGCATTACCGTCCGGAAATCATTGCGGAATATGCTGCCGCCTACCGTAAAGTAGCGGAAAACTACCGTGATCTGTTGCCCGGCGACACCCAGCCGGACGATCTGCAAGGCAAATGGGCGCTGACCGCCCGTAAAGGTTGATTACTGCTTGGAGAATTAACAATGTTTATCGATATTCATGCACATGCCTATTTGTTCGACTGTCCGCCGCAGGACGGACATACTCAATTTTGTACGCCGGACGAGGTTATCGCCCGCTATGATGAACTGGGGATTGAAAAAGGGATACTGCTCCCGCTGATCGGGCCGGAAGTATATCTGCCGCAGTCGAATGAAGAGATTATCGAGATTTGCAAACGACATCCGGACAGGTTTATCCCGTTCTGCAATATTGATCCTCGCGGGATTGGAAATTCTGCTTTCACCGATTTTGGCGTCTGGCTCCGCTGGTACAAAAATCACGGCTGCAAAGGCGTGGGCGAATTCATGCCCAATTTGCCGTTTTCTCATCCGCTGGTACAAAACTTCTTCAAACAGGTCGAGGCGATGGGATTTCCTTTAACTTTCGACATTTCTGATCGCGTCGGTGAAAGATATGGTCTGTATGACGACCCCGGACTGCCTCAACTGGAAAACTGTCTGCGCAAATTTCCTAAACTCAGGATATTCGGGCACGGTCCTGCATTTTGGGCGGAAATCGCCCGGCTGGAAACTCCGGCGGATCGCGGCGGTTATCCGGGTTATCCGGTCAGCGAGGAGGGCGTTGTCCCCAGGCTTTTCCGCCGTTATGAAAACATGTGGGGTGACCTTTCCGCCGGCAGCGGGTATAATGCATTGGCCCGTGATCCGGAATACGCCGCTAAGTTTCTTATGGAATTTCAAGACCGTTTATGTTTCGGTACTGATATTTGCTACTGCAAACAGGAACTCAGACTGCCCGGATTTTTGATCAAATTAAGAGACGAAAAAAAGATTACGGAAAAAGCATTTTTAAAAATTGCCCGCGAAAATGCAATTCGCACACTGGAACTCTGAAACGGAGTTCTCATTCTACTATCGATGAATATTTCCCCCAATTAAGGTCATTGGGGAATTGTTTTTCTTATCGGTATTTTTTACTTATTACCTCCTTGTCTTCAAACCCTTTGCACGTTTTTTGATTGACAAAATAACTATATATGTAAAGACAAGCGAAGCGAAGTTCTAAAGTTAAAAACCCGGAACGGGTGAAAAGATTATAGAAAAAGCGAGAAAAGTTGGGATGCATAAAGCGCAGTAGTTTTTCAGATTTCAGAATTGTTCAATGTGTCCAAAATGCTTGTTAAAATTGAAAAGCGTTGTGCTGAATGGGTCTCCATCGTCTCGGAAATGCTTGATGCCATCGGCAAATGCCGATGGGAATGGGAATAATGGGAATATGATATGGAGTATGTTCAACGGCTCTCTATCTCTCGGAAATGTTGGAAAGAGAAAATGTATGCCAGTTTTGCCAAAACTGGTCAAGAGAGGCGTTTTTGGCAAAAACGCCATACTGGAGACGTCTCTAAAAACTCGGAATTGTGGTTTTGTTGTAGTGCCGTCCGTCTCGGACGGGGGTTTCAAACCTTCCCTCTAAGAGAAGGTACACACCAGAACATTCTGCACATGGGAGTCCAAAATGCTTGTTAAAATTGAAAGGCGTTGTGCTGAACGGGGCTCCATTGTCTCGGAAATGTGGTTTGGTTGTAGTGTCGTCCGTCTCGGACGATGATGTCCGGAATGTAGGGATGGAGCCGGAGCAAAAAATGCTGGCAGTTAACGAAAATCTTAACCGGATATAGGGATCAGTTACTGAGCGGTTGTCGGATTCTGAAAAAAGTTGTGCTCAAGGAGTCTCTAAATCCTCGGAGATGTTGGACCATCTTCGATGGATTCCTGTTCAACATAGGTACAATGTGTCTAAAAAGACAAAATTGTCATTTTTTAAGGAGTTTCTTAACCAGCCGCCGGAAGCAGTGGCAAAACAGCCCTGCATATAGTGTGTCCAAAACGAGGGGGCGGGTGTCCAGAATCAGCAAAAATCGGAAATAGATGAAAAGTGGAACTTGAAAAACTGCCAAGTTAATGGCAATATCCATGTTAAACAATGGAGGTCGTCATGAAAAGTTACCGGAAAGAGTTGTGGTTCGAAACTAAGACCAGAAGAGCTTATATCAATATCACGCCGCAAGTTGAAGAGTGTCTCCGGGAATCTGGCATCAAGGAAGGGTTGGCACTTTGTAATGCAATGCATATCACGGCGTCGGTCTTCATCAATGACGACGAAAGCGGCCTGCATGCCGATTTTGAACGCTGGCTGGAAAAGCTGGCCCCGGAAAAACCGCACAGCCAGTATGCCCATAACGGATTCGAAGACAATGCCGACGCACATCTTAAACGGCAGATCATGGGGCGGGAAGTGGTGGCGGCCGTGACTGACGGCAAACTGGACTTCGGCCCGTGGGAGCAGATATTCTACGGCGAATTCGACGGCGGACGCAAAAAACGCGTCCTGATAAAAATTATTGGCGAATAATTTTTGCTTTTCGCGGTTTTATGTCTATATTAAAAGTTTATCAAAGATAAATGAATTTACCTAAATACAGGGATGCGGGAACGGCAAAATGAACAAATTCATTGATGAATTTATGGCGGCTTTCAAATTTGAGGGCTTAACATTTGATGATATTTCACTGATTACGCAATATGCGGACTTTGCGCCTGAACAGGCCGAAGTGTCGTCATATTTTTCAAGGAATGTCAAGCTCAATATTCCGTTTGTCAGCGCCGCCATGGATACCGTGACCGAGGGCGATATGGCGATTGCCATGGCCCGCCTGGGCGGACTTGGCGTAATTCATAAAAATCTGAGCATTGAGCGTCAAGCCCAGGAAGTCAGACGGGTGAAGCTTTATCTGAACGGCATCATCAAAATGCCGGTGGTGTTTCATCCCGATCAGACCGTGGCGGAAATGCTGAGGGAAAAGAAGCTCAAGAAATATTCTTTTTCCGGGTTTCCGATTGTAGACGGACAGAACCAACTGGTCGGGATCATTACCGCGCGCGACATCAAATATCTTACCCATTATAATCATAAAATCGGCGACATCATGGCGAAAACGCTGGTTACCGCCAAAGACGGCGTGTCCATCAAGAATGCTTATAAGCTTATGCTGGAGAAAAAAGTCGGCAAGCTGCCCACGGTGGATGCCGAAGGCCGTTTGACCGGACTGTACAGTTTTCAGGACGTCAAGACGCTGATTGATAAAGAGGAACCCGATTACAATCGCGATGTCAAGCATCAGCTCCGGGCTGCCGCCGGAATCGGCCCTTATGACGAAGAGCGCGCCGCCGCGCTGGTTGCCGCGGGCGTGGATGTCATGGTTATCGATACCGCTCACGGACACAGCAAAAACGTGATTGAAACAGTAAAACTGCTGAAAAACACTTATGGCGATAAAGTTGATATCGTTGCCGGAAATGTGGCTACCGCCGAAGCCGGACTGGCGCTGGCGAAAGCCGGAGCGGACGGCATTAAAGTCGGTATCGGCCCCGGTTCAATTTGCACTACCCGCGTAGTCGCCGGCGTCGGAATTCCGCAGGTCACCGCCGTTTATGAAGTCAAAAAGGCCGTCGGCCCCACGATTCCGGTGATTGCCGACGGCGGCATCAAACAGTCAGGCGATGTGCCCAAGGCTATCGCGGTCGGGGCTTCCTGTGTAATGATGGGTTCCGCTCTTGCCGGGACCTCGGAGAGCACCGGCGAAATAACGCTGCATCACGGACGCCGTTATGTCGTTTACCGCGGCATGGGCAGTCTTGAAGCCATGAAGACCGGCAAAGCCAGCCGCGAACGTTACGGACAGGCGGACGTCGAAGACGAAAAGAAGCTTGTTCCGCAGGGCATTGAAGGCCTGGTGCCGTTCCGCGGTCCGGTCAGCGACGTCATTCATCAGTTTGTCGGCGGGCTCAAATATGCCTGCGGCTATTGCGGCGCAAAGACCATTGAGGAACTGCAGAAGAAAGCCAAGCTGGTCAGAGTCACTTCCGCCGGACTGCGCGAAGCGCATCCGCATGACGTGATCATGCTCAAAGACGCCCCGAATTACACTGCCGAGCAATAAATCGCCGATACCGGTATTGGGCTAATTTTTATATAAACGTTTTATCCTTTCGGGATATTAAAAATATCGTGCTGTGTTGACGATTTTAAAGTGTACAAAAATTATTTTTCAGATAAGGAGCATACAAAATGTTACCGGCAAAAAGTTTGAAATTCCTGGAGAAATTGATGAATTGTTCCGGCCCGTCCGGATTTGAAGAAGAAACCGCGGGGGCATTCAGAGAGTATTTGAAAGATTTTTCCAGCAAAGTCTATACCGATGTGATGGGTAATACGGTCGGGGTGGTTAATCCCGGCGGCGGTTACCGGGTGATGCTGGCGGGACATTATGACGAGATCGGTTTTCAAGTAGTGTATATTTCCGACGAGGGCCTGATTTATTTCCGTCCGAACGGCGGCATTGACAAGCTGACGGTTCCCGGTTGCGAAGTGGAAATCCTGACCGCGAAAGGCCGCGTTCCCGGAGTAATCGGCAAGAAGCCGATACATCTGCTGACGCCCAAAGAGCGCGAAGTACCGCCCGAACTGAACGATTTGTGGATTGACATCGGAGCGGAGAATAAAAAAGAAGCCGCCAAAATCATTTCCATCGGCGATCCGGTGGCCGTGCGCAGCAATTATCAGCGCATGGGCAAAAACCGGATCAAGTCCAAGGGGATGGATGACAAGGTCGGCGCGTTTGTGGTCGCCGAAACGTTGCGCTGTCTGAGCTCGCGCAAGCTGAAAGTGGAAGTCTGCGGCGTCGGCACGGTTCAGGAAGAGCTCGGCTTGCGCGGCGCGGCAACCAGTTGTTTCGGCATTGATCCGAAAGTTGGCTTTGCCGTTGACGTCGGTTTCGCGACCGACATTCCCGACATCGCGAAGAAGATTCTGGGCGAAATCAAGCTAGGTTCCGGTCCGGAACTGAACCGCAACGCCGATAATAATCCGGTCTTGGGGCGCAAACTGCGCGAGGTTGCGAAAAAGCACAAGATCGTATATCAGGAAACTGCCGCGCACCGGGCTTCCGGCGGTACCGATACCGCGCAGATGCAGTTGACCCGTTCCGGTGTGGCTACCGCGCTGCTGAGCATCCCGAACCGCTATATGCACTCGCCGGTGGAAATCTGCGATTTGCGCGACATTGAAGGCGCAATTGAACTGCTGACCGAAACTATCGCCTCGTTCACCGGCAAAGAGTCATTCATTCCCGGCATCGATTGAGCGGAAGGCAATAATCCTGATGGGCAAGTTTTATCTAATCAGCGGCAATGACGAATTCGCCATAAAAAGCAAGACGCGGGAGATCATCTGCTCGCTTTGCGGCGAAGAGCCGGAAAATAATCCGGACCTGGAAATTGTTGCCGGCGACAGCGATGAAATGAAGCCCGAAGAAATTATGGCTGACCTGTTGAACTGCCTGAAAACACCGCCGTTTCTGTGTCCTGACAAAAAAATCTGGTTGCGGCATTTCATGCATTTCGAAAAGGCGTTCGCGGCTTCGGCGAAAGACAGCATTACGGCGCTGGCCGAAGCGCTGATTGAATTTGTCAAACAGGGAATTCCGGACGATATTACGCTGATTATTGACGGTCCGGAACTTGACCAGCGTAAAGCATTTTTCAAGGCCTGCAAAGCCGCCGGAGCGGAAATCCACTATTTTCGCAAGGCGGATATTGCTTCCAAAGATTATACCAGGAGCCAATATGAGCGGATTGACGAGATTTGCGCCAAAGCGCGGAAAAATATAGAGCAGCAGGCCAAAGACTACCTGGCAGAGACCGTCGGCAGCGACAGCGGCCGCATGAGAAGCGAACTGGACAAGCTGATCTGCTATGTCGGCAAGAACAGTTCAATCACCCTGGCGGACTGCAAGGCCATTTGCAGCCGCACTCCGGAAGCCATGAGTTGGGACTTTGCCAACCGGCTGATTGAGCGCGACGTTCCCGGGGCGCTGGCGATTGTCGGCGACCTGATGGAGCAGATGCGTTCTCAGCGCGGCGGCGGCAATCAGGAACTGGCGATCCTCAGCAGCGCGACCCGCAGTTTTCAGGAAATGGTGAAGGTCAAGACCGCGGCGGCTGAACTGAATATGCCTAAGCGTGTCGGCAAATCGTTCTTCTATTCCCTTGATCCGGGGCTGAAAGAAAAATGCCCTGACAATATCCTGCTGAGCGTTCACCCGTTCCGTGCTTATATGATGTGTGAAAATGCATTGAGTTTTTCCGACCGGGATTTGGCCGGCGCGCTGGAAGCTATTCTTGACGCCAACCGGCGGCTGGTTTCCGGCGGCGGCGATTCCAGAATCATCCTGGAGCAGCTTGTCCTGAAGATTGCCGGGAAATAAGTTCCCGGAAAAAGCTGATCTTGCAAAAAATGATTTGATAAATGTTTTGGTTGAAGTAGCTTATTTACGTTAGCTGTAAAAAAAATTGAATATAGCCTGGAGTTTGATTTTGAAAGATCTCAGACAGAAAATTTTTGAAGGAATTGCCGCAAATGAGCCGATTTCACGTATCCGGCTGGCGGAAAAATACCGCATCCGGGTGGCGACAATTACGGAGCATACCCGTGAATTGCTGGACGACGGCCTGATTATTGAATCCGGCACCGAGGATTCGACCGGCGGCAGGAAGCCGGTGCTGCTTTGCCTCAACCTCCAGTCTTTCTCCGTTGCCGGGATTCGCGTAACCAGGGAGAGCATCAAATGCGGCTTGTTCTCGATGAACCTCAAAAAGCGGATCGAATTCAATACTAAATTTGAAGGTAAAGTTGACAATAAATCGCTTCTGCGTTCGCTCAAGGAATCGTTGAATAAAGCAGTGGAAGCATCCGTCAGGTTCAAGACGAAGATCAAGGCCGTGGCGGTCAGTTTTCCCGGTAAAGTTGATCCGGTAAAAGGGATTTTTTTTGAAGCCGCCGGTTTTCCCGGCCCTTCGGGCATCAAGGTTAAAGAATTTATTGCAAAAGAGTTCAAAATTCCGGCGGTTGTTGACCATGACGTTGCAGGAGTGACGATTGCCGAATATTATCTGGAGAATGCCCGCGCCTGCAAAAACATGGGCGTTCTATTTATTGACGAAGGCATCGGCAGCCGCTTTGTCATTGACGGCAAGCTCTTTCGCGGGTCGCACAACGGGGCCGGCGAGTTCGGGCATCTTTCGCTGGATACCTGCGGTCCGGAATGTTACTGCGGCAATCGCGGCTGTTTTGAACAGCTTGCGGGAATTTCCGCGATAGAGCGGAAGTTCGGCGGCAATGTGAGTTTTGAAGATATTCTCAAACGCGCCGCCGCAGGCGATGCGAAGGCGCTGACGCTTTTCGATCAGGTTGGCGGTTATATCGGAGAAGCAATCGTCAATATTTTCAATTTTATGGACTTGGAAAGGATTGTCATCAACGGCAGAATTGCGGAAGCCGCTACTTATATTGAAAAAAGTATGTTCCGCCGCCTGAACGATCCGCGGAATTTTGGTAAATTTGCTGAAGATATGGTGATTTTCAGTCGTCTCGGCGCTGAAATCGATTTGACCGGACCGGGATTTCTGGCGGCGGTGGAAGCTTACCGGCAGAAGCAGATTGACGCATTGCCTATCGCACAGGCGATTTTCAACAGGAAAAAAGTGTCCGCAAATACTTAATTTTCATTAAGTAAATTCCTTGATTCTTAGGTCGGATTTTGTCTTATTCTTGTATTTTATTTTGGTTTTTATCTTCATATTCGAATCTTCGGTCACCGCCATTTTATTTCATCCTGAAAAACCCCGTCCTCTGGACGGGGTCATAGTTATGAGGCTTTGCCGGAATGGCTACCCTCGCTATATTCTTTCTGACCAAAGTCAGTTTCGGTTTTAATCTGAGCCTTGAAAGGCAGGACGGAGATA
>CAIKZE010000476.1 GCA_903831825.1 uncultured Lentisphaeria bacterium
CCTTCGCATGTGTTGCATAGTCGTTGCGCCCGGTTACGCTTTCAATGGCGGCAATGGTTCCATTCCATCCCTGCACCGGCAAACGATCCGTCGGCTTGAATTCGATTGCGTTCAGCAACCGTTCCCGTTTCTCATAATATTTTCTTTTAATCTCAGAACTCATTGAACACTCGCGCAGTTTGTTTTGTTTTAATTGACTCCCAGCAGGCGGCGCAAGTGGCGATACACTTCGCGCCCTCGATTTCATTCACCGTAATCGGCTTGTCATCGAATATGGCCGCTTCCATCTCCTGTACATACTTAAGCACCGACATGAGATGTCCGGAATAAGTCTTGCCGTCAAAATCCTCCGCAATATCGTCTTTGGCAAAGTGAACCTCCTGCCGCAGAGCATCATGCCGCCCGCCTTCACGATATGCGGCGTGGTAGTTCACGATGGTCCCCTGTGTGCCAAAAATGCTGACGCCTTCCATAGGCATGATGTCACTAATCGAACCGCCGGGCTGTTCATGGATTCCGCAGGCGGTCATCACTCTGGCAATAACTCCGTTCTTGAATTTCATATTGATGATAAAATTCATTTCTTTATTCTGCGGATAGCGCAGATCAACCGGGCTGGCGCAGCCGTAGGCATGAACTTCATCAACATCGCCGAAATACCAGCGTAAATGATCAATCGGGTGGCAGGCTCCGCCGTAAATAATATCCTGCGGATGTTCATAGCGCCAGGCCCCGCGGTCAAATACCTTCCACATATCGCCATGAACATAACTCGCCTCGGCCATCATTGCGATTCCGATTTTTCCGCTGTCGTAGAATTTCTTGACCTCCTGATGGTGTGTCACGAAACGCCTGGTCTGGCCGACGAGAAATTTCCGGTTGTGCCTGCGAACCAACTGGACAGTCTCTTTTGCTTCGTCAAGACTGACAACCAGGGGTTTGGTGCAGATAATATGCTTCCCATTTTCAAGCGCCAGCCTGATCATCTCCATATGGAGATGATCGGGCGAAAAGATCCCGATAATGTCAATGTCGTCTCTTTTTATCAGTTCGCGCCAGTCGCTTGTTGCATACGGCACGGAAAATTCGGAGCCGTATTGGTCCAGCCGGTCCTTGCGAACATCACAGATGCCTCTAACCTCGGAGCGGAACTGTCCAGGATGACGATTCACGTGGAGCATATTGCTTCCCATCATCAGACCAATTACGCCTATCCCAAGCCTGTTCTCCATATCTTAAGCTTTCCTGTTTTTGATTTTACTGCCGTTGGATGGAACTGCGAAAAAAAATCATTTTTTTCGAACTGCCGGGAATGGACCACCCAATGGACTAAATTCACATTTATAAGTATACAATACGTTTATTTGCTTTTTTAGCAACCTCCTGCACCGGCGCTATTTTTCTCATTTAGGCTGACAAAAAGTTCTACAACGTCCTCAATCCCGGCAAGTTTTTTTAAACTTCCTAATTGGCAGTCTTTTTTTCCTTAAAATTTATTTTTGGTATCGTCCCGAAGCGGAACGGCGAAGCCGGCAAACCAGCCTTGTTGATCAGGTTCACGCCAGTGGGGTTGTTGGCCCAGGCGTAATAAACCGCCACCGCTTTCTTGATTGTCGGAGCAGTCACTTCAACAATGTTCTCCGCTGTAATTTTTGCATCGGCTCTGACCACCAGGCCGTCTTCGTCAACCAGCGCGAACCCTTGCAGTTTTTCGCCTTTGACAGCCAGCGGCGCACCGCCGTTTTCAAAACTGACAATTGCTTTCTCGCCGTCAAATTTGCAGGATTGGGCAATCGGGCCGGTCCAGACTGCATCTTTTTTGCCGTAAGTCTTATACAGAGCAACGCGAGCCAGACGGTCGCCGACGTCCTGTTTGTTAATGGGGTGAATATTGTTTTCTTCGCCGATATCAATGGTGATTGCCATCCCGGTATTCGGCATTTCCATGGCCGTCTTCATGAAAGCCTCACGCAAGATCGGCCATCCGCCGTCTTCCACCGGAGCGGCCCAGGGTTTCATATAGTTCGGCAACTGGACAAAATAAAATGGCAGATCCGCCTGGCCCCAGGCATCGCGCCAGCAGGTAATCATCCGTTCCAACTGCGTTCGATAATTATCCGCCCGGCCTGCGTTGGATTCGCCCTGGTACCAGATTGCGCCCTTGACGGCAAATGAAACCAGCGGAGCGATCATGCCGTTGTAGAGATTGCCGGGATAGTCAAAGCTCTGTTGAGGATTTTGCAAAAGAGCAGGTCCGCGGGGCGACGGACCTTTGCTGCCGACTGCTTTCCATTCTTCAACTTTCTTCTGCCAGACCGCTTTTGCTTCTTCAAACTTCTTTTTGGCGACTTCCGGATTATAGGTCTCCGCACTCTTGTCTAAGCGATCTTTCGTATTTTTAACAATTGGATCAGCGAGCTGTTTATCCAGCGGAGTCCAGGCTTCGATGCAGGTACTGCTCCAGGATGTATTAATCAGGCCGATCGGAATCTTCAGTTCCTGATAGAGTTTGCGTCCGAAGAAATAACCAGCGGCAGAAAACTTGCTGACCGTAAACGAATCACAAGGTTCCCATTTGCCGACGGTATCATCCAAGGGCGTTTGCGCAGGATTCCTTTTGAGTTGGTAAATGCGAATTTCCGGATAATTGGCGTTGGCTATTTCCCTGGCGTAAAATGCTGTATCTCTCAACAGCGTCATCGGCATTTGCATATTCGACTGCCCGGAACAAATCCAGACGTCGCCGGACAGCACACTCTTTAATTCTATTTTATTCTTACCCTGAATGGTGATGACGAAAGGGCCGCCAGCTTTGGGCGTATTAAGTTTCACCCGCCACTTGCCGTCCTTGCCGGCCACAGTATCGGCTTTTTCGCCCCATGATCCTGTAACAATCACTTTTTCTTCCGGATCGGCCCAGCCCCAGACTGGAGCCGCAGTTTCCCTTTGAATTACCATGTCACTGTTAAAGATCGCCGGCAATTTAACGTCGCCGCATAATACGCCCGCTGCCGCCAGCAGCGTTCCCATTAGAATGGTCTTCTTGATCATCGCTGATACCTTCCTTATAATCCTATATTGAAAGTTTTATTTTCGTAATAGTTAGAGCTTAAAAGTTGACTTTCTTAAACTTTTTATTCTGTTCCGTTTTTTAATGAACTACCCCCGACTTCGAGCATAGAGTAGTTTATTTTACGAGAATAAATAATCACGTACCTGTCGGCATTTGCGTAAGAAGTGCCGTTTGCCCGCCGCCTGGACGCACATACGATGCCGTCTAATTTTTAACGCGTTATCAGTTTGCGGACTTCTCCAATATCATTTTGTGTCAATGGGAATTTCACAATTTCATTTCTTACGGAAGACAAAAGCGCGCCCAAGGCCATTTCCGTTGACTTTCTCACATCTTCAAGATGTTTGCTTGTGTCAATATTGTTTTCTATTTCAGTAATGAATTTTTTCATCTGTTCGCCGGTCGACTTGCTCTTGGCCGGGAACTCTATCTTGCGCTCCTGATAATTCACGCCGTCCCATAAAATAAGATGTTCATTTCTGCCGTTGTGCGCCCATACGGGGATTATTCCGCCTTTATCGCCAAGAACTTGAATTCTGACAAAAGCCTCCGTATTATTGGAATAACATTCTTCCAGAAATACTTTTACCCCGTTTTTCATCACAAAGCTGTCATGGGTGAGCGTGTTGCTTTTGACCTCGTCTTCCAACCGGCAACCGGTGCTGAAAACAAAATCCGGTTCGTCATTAAACCACCATCTGGCGGCATCACACATGTGTATCCCGCAATCAATGCCGGGAGTAATGCCGCCGCGCAAAAGATTGCGCATCATGGGCCAGTCGCTTTTCAGGCCCCGCTGATGGTGGACAAGCGTCAATGACTTGGGTGTTCCTATAGTTCCGGCTTTTATCAATTCCTGTACCTTATTCATCATCTCCGATGCCCGCTGAATGTAGCCGACGCGCAATTTCACGTTATTTTCCCTGGTGATCTTTATCAGCTCATCGATTTCATCAAGATACAAACTGAGCGGTTTTTCAGCCAAGACATGCTTGCCGGCAAGCAGACAGTCACGGATGATTTCAAAACGCGGATGCCATGTGGTCGCGACCAGGACGACATCTATATCCTTCTTCTCCAGTTCGGATTTGTAATTGTTCGAAAACCGCTCAAATCCAAATTCATTTTTGAACGCCTCCGCCCTCTCGACAGATACATCGCAAGCCGAAACCAGTTTCAGATTTTCAAGTTTTTTCAATTGCGGGCAATGACCGTATTTGGCCATATTCCCGCAGCCGATCAATAGCATTCCATGCATTTTTCTAGTCCTCGTATTAATGTGATACAATCGAACTTTTTAACGTGTTATAAGTTTACGGACTTCGCCAATATCACTTTGTGACAATGGAAATTTTACAATTTCATTTCTTACGGAAGACAAGAGCGCGCCGAGGGCCATTTCCGTTGATTTTCTCACATCTTCAAGATGTTGGCTTATGTCAATATTGTTTTCTATTTCAGTAAGGAATTTTTTCATCTGTTCGCCGGTCGACTTGCCCTTTGCCGGGAACTCTATCTTGCGCTCCTCATAATTCACGCCGTCCCATAAAATAAGATGTTCATTTTTGCCGTTGTGCGCCCATACGGGGATTATTCCGCCTTTATCGCCAAGAACTTGAATTCTGAAAAAAGCCTCCGTATTATTGGAACAGCATTCTTCCAGAAATACTTTTACCCCGTTTTTCATCACAAAGCTGTCATGGGTAAGCGTGTCGCTTTTAATTTCGTCGTCCAACCGGCAGCCGGTGCTGAAAACAAAATCCGGTTCGTCGTTAAACCACCATCTGGCGGCATCACACATGTGTATCCCGCAATCAATGCCGGGAGTGACGCCGCCGCGCATAAGATTGCGTATCATGGGCCAATCGCTCTTCTGTCCCCGCTGATGGTGGACAACAGTTAATGACTTAGGGGTTCCTATAGTTCCGGCTTTTATCAATTCCTGTACCTTATTCATCATCTCAGACGCCCGCTGAATGTAGCCGACGCGCAATTTCACGTTGTGCGTCTTTGTAATTTTTATCAGCTCATCAATTTCATCAAGATACAAACTGAGCGGTTTTTCAGCCAGGACATGCTTGCCGGCAAGCAGACAGTCACGGATGATTTTAAAACGCGGCTGCCAGGTGGTCGCGACCAGGACGACATCTATATCCTTCTTTTCCAGTTCGGATTTGTAATTGTCCGAAAACCGCTCAAAACCGAATTCATTCTTGAACGCTTCAGCCCTCTCGGCAGATACATCGCAAGCCGAAACCAGTTTCAAATTTTCAAGTTTTTTCAACTGCGGACAATGACCGTATTTCGCCATATTGCCGCATCCGACCAACAGCATTCCATGCATTTTTCTCGTCCTCGTAATTAGTTTGTACAGAAATTTGTATTTTAAGCAAGCCGGCAAGCCGGAGACTTGTACTACTTTAAAATGAACCTGGCGTCGCCCCACCAGGCGTAATCGGCTATAATGTCGTCGCCGCCGTCGGTCGTGACCAGTTTAAGTTTCTTCGCGCCTTCAATGTTTACCACTACCGGCAGCAACGGCTGTCCCGTGCGATATACCCCGCTGTCGAATTTTAATTGGTCATCAACATAAACTTTGAACTCAACCGAAGCCCGACGGTCCCGGTTGCCGAATCCGCAAATCGCGGCAAAGTATTTAGCATCCGCGGGAATCTGATAAGCGGCCTCGAACACGCTTTCCCCGTAAAGGCTTTCAGGGCATTCCAGTTCTTCGAGTGATTCCATTTCCTCATAGAGTGTAACCACGCCGTTGAGATCACGCCATTGCTTTCCGCTTTGCATCCAGCCGGGCTTGACAGATAACGGTTCCAGTTTAGTTAAATATAGTTTTTTTTTATCCGGGACGGAAGATATCTCTTCCGGGAGCAATTGCGTCAGTTGCTGCCTCGCGAATTTCCGTTTCGGCGCATACAATTCCGTTTTGCCGCCCATGACCGCAAACTCTATCACTTGCGCTCCGCCGTTGGCTGAATTACGCAACACCAGCAGTTTTACATAACGCGCCTGAACCGGCTTGAACCAGGTTTCCACACCGCCGGGCGCGGCCGGGCTTTCATTCCTGCTTTCGTCAATTACAGTTTGCCAGTCCTTGCCGTCCATGGAAACCTGCACCTGATATTTGTAAACGCTCTGGCGCAATTCTGGTTCCCGTTGTTCCCAAACATGGAATATCAGCTTGACGTGATCAACCAATTCCGGCTGCTGCAGGTCAACGGTCAGCCATTGCGGCATGGAAAAGACCCCTTTTTGTTCTCCGGACTGCCACCATAAATTGTTATTGCCTTCTTTCCCGTCAACCGCATATTCCGCCGAATAACCCTTGTACGTCGAGGAGACCTTGACCGGTTTATTGAGCGCAAAATTAACACAACGGGTAAACGCCGGAAGCGGACTGCGGGTGCGGCTGAATTCGTAAATCCCGATATCGCCGCCGCGGCACATCAGCCGGACATGAGTATAACCGTCAATTTTTTGAAATTTCACTTCGCGCCCTTCAAACAGTTCGGTCACGTCTTCCGCCGGAAAACGGCAGACGATCTCGACCGGCACTGCTTTATAGGGATAATTCGCGGTGACGCAGGCGGTGCTGACCGAGTCCTGCACCAATTCTTCGCGCTTCAGCGAATAATTGTAAAGCGCCAAAGTCCATTTGTCGCCTTTCTTGCAAATCGACCAGGAAATGTCCGGTTTATCTTCCGGCCTGACTTTTACCTCAAACGGGGAAACCGAGGCGAACAAACTGTCGAAAAAATCTGCACAGAAAGTCAGCAGCACTGGCCGCATCACCCGGCTTTTCAACGCGCTTTCGATAGTAAGCTGTTTTTCAATTGCAAGCATGTATTCCGGAGCCGTCACGATTACCTGGCCTTTGCCGTAAGGATTTGCCGTTACCACCGGCTTGCCGCCGCTGGAATACATGGCGGCAGCGCCATTGAGCGCAAGTTGAAAGCAGTTGAACTGCTTTTCCGGAAAGGTTTTGCCGGTGAGGTTGTTTTTTACCTCAGTTGCCTTAAAGCTGCCGCCAATCTCCACGCCGGTAAAACCGCTTTCAAGCTGGTTTTTGGCATCGGCGGCATTGATTACCAGAATCCCGCCGTTGCGCACATAGTCCTGCAATACGGTTTTATATTGTTCCGACAAAGTGATGCCGCCCATCAACACCAGCGCTTTATAACCATCGAATATTTTCGGATCAACCGGCTTGTTCGGATTGGGCTGCAGCAAGTCCATGATTTCGCCGAATGGCGCGGTTGTGGAATATTCCTGGGTATTTTTGGTGTGGCGATGTTCCGGCAGCAGCAGATCTTTGAACAGCGCATAATTCATCCAGTCGGCGTTGTCCAATGCAATCTTGTCGAAATAATGCAGTTCATCACCGCGGTCCCATCCCTGCACCAGGGCGACCGGCGTGTACACCGTTCCGCGTTCCGGCTGCCGGTTTGCGTAATCCAGCATATCTTTCGTAATCCGGCCCAATGCCGTCAGTTGGAAAGTGCCGTTACCGTCCATGTCATGGATCAATCCACCCGGGAACCCTTCATTCATATAGTAGTTTTCTCCCAGCAGGTAAGGCCGGAAAATATAATACTTGATGTGAGGCAGCGGATATCCCCAGTTTTCACGGTCGGGAAGATTAAAGATGCCGCCTGTCATATAAGAGTATCGCTCAGTCGGTTCGTGGCCGCGCCAGCACAGCAAAAACTTGCCGCCCCCGCTTTGCCGGGCCACGCCGCGCTGCAATGCAAACTGACGGGCGTCACCGGCTTTCGACGCGACAGTAACCACATTCGGCATTTCCGCAATCATATATGGCGACAAAAACATCGTCCAGGCGAGCGGGCGGATACTTTTCGATAAATAAGTTTCGCAATAAATGTCGCTCAATTGCTTCAGCGTCTTCCGCGTCCACTGGAAACCGGGAGCAGTGCAGCCGGGAATTTCTTTTTCCAGTTTTGGCATCAAATCATTCTTCAAATAATCTATCGCGCAGGCATTTTTCCAGAGATGCATGGAGGACCCCTCCCACTTCTGCCCGGTAGCCATGTAGTGAAATACCGGTTCCAGACGGTAAACCGGCTCTTCCGGCTGACCGTCGCCGATCCAAATATCATTTACCCGTGCAAGCGTTGCCGCCGAGGGCGCTTCCAGGCCTTGCATCCTGATATAATTGATGGAGAACAGCGGCCACTGGTTTTTCAAAAATTGCTCTACTCCGGCTTTTTGCCACGGCGTCAGTTTGGCATCCGGATTAAATACGTTCAATGACCAGTGACCGGGGATTATCGTCGGGAAAAAGCCCGTTTCGTAATATGGCCACGAATCCTTTTCACTCGTCCGGTTGTAATTACCCTGCTCGGCCAGATAAAAATCTTTCGAGCCGATAGTCTTTCCAGTCCAGTATTTACCCAGCGGCCAATCCGTCGCCGGTTTAAATAAAGGTTTTATTTCAGGGAGGCTGGGAAATGTCCGCGGCTCCGCTCCGGAAACCGCTGCCATGTTAAAGCAAACCGCACAGAACCATAATACTACTACTGACAATCTCATTTTATACGTTCCTCTAAGTTAATCTTAATACTCAAAAATATTTTAGTTAAAAAAACATGTTTCATTATTCGGGATTATAAAACTAAAGGTTTTATAGTTTAAGGAGCTGCAATCTTATAATTCAAACCTTTCAGGAATACTTCACTTCCCGGCCGTATCACAAGAAATGGTTGTATGCTGGCGACAACTTTGCCGTCAACTGCGGCCGGAATATCTTTTGCGTCGACAAAGTCATTCCATTCATCATCGGATTTAACGTCTTTCATAGCGCCATATACTCCGTCGATTTGTTTGCCGGCGGCATCAAACAAATAAGCGCCGCCAGCCATCAAGCCTTTGCCCTTGGCAGTAAACGCAAATGTGATTTTTCCGCCTTTGTTGCATTTAATTGCTTCCTTGAGTATCAGCATCAGACCTTTTTTGCCTGCTTCGGTGGACACTTTCAGCGCTTTGTCATCGCCGACGGTTTCCAGCGAGATGGAACCATCCTTTACGTACTGGAATATTTCCCAGCCGGGAATATTTTCAATTTTGTCCATCTTCGCCGGATCAATTTGCAATTCGACGGCGCTTGCCCCAATGCTCAAAAATCCCAGTATTACGGTTAATCCAAGACATGATTTAAATTTCATTTGTGTATTCTCCTTATAATTGTAATATGTTTTATCAATAAAAGCTCCAATTGTTAAATAATATTGTCCGGTCAAAATTATCAATGCGGGCTTTCGAATATGATCTGACCGATCCGTCGGAGAATCCGACATTACTGTTGCCGGTATGACGGATTGAAGACCCGCCGCTAGTAGTTCCTGCTGCCGGGGGCAGTTGATAGGGATTAGCCAAAGGATTGGTTGTGTACACCCCGCTGTCGCTGCGTCCGCCGTCCACATAAATCATAAATTTTGACGGACACCGGCACGTCGTTATTTTAATCGCTGTACCAGCACCGTTACTAATAGATGCATAATTATATGCATAAGAAGAAAGCACATTCTTTGCGAGGCCGGAAGTCATTACCTGACCGGGATTGACATCTGACGGACATTGCAGGAGTTTGGCGTTATCCATTATCCAACCAGCCACAGTAGTCAAACCCAAATAATTTTTTGTGTACAAGAGCGTATACCAACTGGCATAAGGAGCTGGAAAACAATCGTTGTAATCATTGACGTAATACAATACCCCGGTCATTATTTGTTTCAGGTTGTTTTGACAAGTTGTGCTTTTGGCTTTGTTCCGGGCCTGGGCCAACGCGGGCAGCAGCATGCTGGCCAAAATTGCGATGATGGCGATCACCACGAGGAGTTCAATGAGCGTAAAAATTCTTCTTGATTTACCCCCCGAATCCTTTGACTTTGGACTGCGAACTGAACAACTATTCTTTTTCATAACAATACCTCCCGTCTTTTTTTAAAACATTATTGGTCGAGTTAACTTATCTGCGTCACAGGGAACAAATACTGCCGGAACGTAATATCTGCTTTCCGGCAAACTGCCATTTTTAATGTATTCAATCAGTTTCATCGCGGCCGCTTCTCCCAGCTTTTCATTTTGCGGGTCAACAAAATCTATATGGTTCCCGTATTCAAGGTTGGGCAATGATTCTGGAATGCCAATTGTGCAAAACCTGACTTTATCCAGAATATCACGTCCGCTTTTTGATTCCAGAAGAAACGCGATTATCTCACTGACGACAAAATTCCCGTCAGAAAAGATCACATCCGGAATGCCTCCGGCGAAAAGGATTCCGGCAAAATATTCCGCGCGTTCGCGGACAAACTGGGTCGTTTCGCTGCTGTCCGGATAAATAACCGTGTGCTTCACGTCGAATTTGGCGTTATTCCGGCTGAATACTTTCTTATAAAGTTCATAGTTATGCAACCCGTGAATGGCGTTCGCGAAAAAGCCGAAATGTGTGTTGCCGTTGGCAAGATAAAATTTCAAAGCCTGTTCGATTCCGCCAAGATAATCACTGACAATGCAGGGATGGTCATATTTGCCGCTGTACCGGTCCAGTTGAAAGGATGTAACGGTGGAAACAACCTTGGCGTCATGCGCAACTAAATATTCATTCATGGCGTCAGATACGGTAAATTGAAAATTCAGCAATCCGTCAAGCCGGTAGCCGGTAAAACTGTTGTCACTGATCTTATCTGTTTCGTCATAAATAAACATGCTGGCATTGGCTTCATTGTCCGCCGCAGCCTGGTTTACCCCCTTCAGTATCTGGGTAAAATGCGGATTGCGGAGAACATTGGCCGCCGGGTGGCTCGGACTGTAATTGATGACAACGCCTAGATTGATGATACTGCTTCTGCGGCAGTCCTGCCGCACAAAAGAACCGCTGCCGCGCTTTTTATAAATATAGCCTTTTTCCTGCAAATGGAATAACGCATTCCTGATGCTCTTCTGGCTGGTATTGAAGCGCAGGCACAGTTCGCGCTCACTGGGCAGACTGCTCTCCGGGCGGTATTTGCCCGCCGTTATTTCAGTGGCTAACTGATTCATGATATCAACATACAGCGGCATAGTATCGACTCCTGAAATGTTTTAAACTGTCTGCAAAGCTTTTGATTCCTGATGTATTTCCGTTCTGCTTAATATAGCAGTCCTGACTTTATTCTGCGAAGGCAGGAAGTCGCCGAATGGAAATAAAGAATTGGGCGAGAGTCTGGCAATAATCGCCAGTATTGCCCAACTGTGATATCCCCAGCGATGGATATCGCCGGGCACAAGATTGTTTTCCAGCCATGCATAAGCGCGGTCCAGCATCGTTTCAACGTTGGAATCCGGCGGCAGAATATACTTGGCAAAAATTTCGATCCCCGCAGCCATTCCCCAGGAATATGGTCCCATCTCGCTTTTGTCAATCTTGCGCATTGCGCCGGGTTGATGTCCAAACCGGTCATGCGGCCAGAATCCATCCTCTGTCTGGTTCCGCAGAGCCCAGGGAATAATCTCTTTGCTCATTTTATTTTTTATGCGGGTACGCAGTGCCTGATCGTCATGGGCCAGCACATAATATGCGCAGATCAGAGCATCGGAGACATAGGAACGGTTATGCAATGGAGACCCGTGAAAGTTTGAGTCAAAATCCAGCTTGTTCAACACATATTCCAGTAAGGCCAGGCCTTTTTCTTTAAATGTTTCTTTGCCGAAAACCTTGTACATCGCGGCGTAATAACATACCCCGCGGGATCCGGCAGTATGATAAGCAGCTTTGGCACTGTATTCGCCGTCAAGATATCCGACCGAGAATCCGTCTGTTCCCAGAAACCACTGCTGGATATATTTGTCATAACGCAAAACAGAATCAAGGATTTTGATATACAGCGGATCATGCGGATCAAGCGCGGCGGCGACACTGAGCATTCCATACGCCTGATCAAGCGTGTCGGCAATAAACCA
>CAIKZE010000477.1 GCA_903831825.1 uncultured Lentisphaeria bacterium
GCGCGCATTTTTCAAGTGCCGCAATTCGTTTGATATGAAGATTTTTAACAGTGATTAATGATGGGCGATAGAACAGATATCAGAGATATGTAGCCCATTAAAAGTGATTTTATTTACGGCTCGATCCTTAGTCAGTAGTCAGTAGTCAGAAGTCAGTAGTCAGTAGTCAGAAGTCAGTAGTCAGTAGTCAGTAGTCAGTAGTCAGAAGTCAGTAGTCAGAAGTCAGTAGTCAGTAGTCAGAAGTCAGTAGAAATTAAGACAGAAATCAATAGCAAAATAAATCAATACAGAAGGCAGAATAAATGAAAACAACGTCAAAGACATTTCAGGATTTAATAGTATGGCAAAAAGCTCATCAGTTTGTAATCGCAGTTTACCAGTTATCTCAGACATTTCCAAAATCAGAAACATACGGATTGTCTTCACAATTTCGTCGCGCCGCCGTGTCAATAGCCGCTAATATTGCAGAAGGTTTCAGAAAGAACGGAAAGGCGGATAAACTCCGGTTCTACAATATTGCACAAGGTTCACTTGAGGAATCACGATACTATCTGATTCTAACTCAAGACTTAGGATATGGTGATGTTTCCACTCTGAATTCGTTGATTGAAGAAGTTAGTAAATTACTGGACGCTTATAGGAATTCCATTCTAACTCTTGAATTCTGACAGTCTTCTCCAGTTTTATTCTTTTGTCTTCATGCTGACTACTGACTTCTGACTTCTGATATTGCGGACAAAGCCCGCCTTAATTGCAATATTATCAAATATTGCGTACTCCTGACTTCATGAATACTTGAATTTAAGCTTGAGGAATATTATAATAAGCTGGATTTATGTTTGAAAACATGGCAAATTTCGTACTGGCGTAAAAAGGGGGCGGTTTTGAAAAAGAGATTGACAGTTTTTTCTATTCTGTTGATATTGATACTTGCCTCCGTTGCTGTACTGATTATTTTCTCCGAAATCGGCGGTGAAGAAAAAATATCCAATACTCCACGTCTGAATAATGGACGCAAATGGAATATCGCCTATCTGCAATCAGGGGAAAACAGTAATAATACTCAAACCCTGAAGGCCTTAGTTGACGGTCTGGCCAAACTCGGCTGGCTGAAACCGGTTAAATGGGAAGGGCTCGGCAAAGATGCCGGCTCCAGACAATACTGGGATTATATCTGCGACAATATCAGCAGCGATTATCTTACATTCGCCAAAAGCGCATACTGGTCGTCCGACTGGCAAACCCCAAAGCGAAATAGTAACCGCAGGGAAATACTGTCGCGCTTGAATAATGCGAAGGATATTGACATATTTATCGCGCTGGGGATCTGGAGCGGACAGGATCTGGCTACCAATCTGCATAAAGTTCCGGTGCTGGTCATATCGCCGGTCAACCCTAAAACTGCCGGAATCATCCGGGACGGCGCGCAGGGGTTCCCGCACATCTTCGCCAAGTACGATCCGGAAATCATCAACCGGCAGATAAGGATGTTTCATCTTCTGACCGGCTTCAAAAAACTGGGAGTTGTTTACGACCCTTCAGACAGCAATCAACTGTTAAGCAATCTTGAAGAACTGAAATCAGCTTCCCATGAAAAGAAGTTTGAACTGATAATCAAGACAGTTCCATACGGCATTCTTCCTCCGGTGGAATCCGCCAAAGCGCTTTTCAAGGCATACGGGGAGCTCTCAAAAGAGGCCGACGCCATCTGGATAACGGCCGACAACCCCTCGCTGCCGGAAATAATGCGAGCCGTACATAAGAATAAAGTGCCCACCTGGAGCCCCTATGGCGAACGGTTTGTTGAGTCCGGAGTGCTTTTCAGCATCAGGACTTTTCCCGCGGAAAATGCGGCTGATTATGCGGAGGCGGTCGCCATGATATTTAACGGGATGCTGCCGCGAGATATAAATCCGGTAATAAGCAACCGGTACGAACTGATGATCAACCATGTAACGGCAAAAATAATTGATTACAAAATCCCGCGCGGACTGCTGCTTGCCGCGGATAATAATTTTCTGATCACTAAAGCAAAAGAGAAAAATGACCAAAGCAAATAAAACAATTATAAAAGTAACCGGAATCTTTTTTGCGTTCGGTCTCCTTTTCTGGCTTGCCGACACGGTTTATCAGATATTCTATTTCTCCGAAGACTTGAACTTCATGTTTTCTCACGAACCGCTAAGCATCCTTGACTCTCTGATATGGGCCATCCCGAGAAACTCGATGTTTTATCGCTTCAGTTTCATGGCAATTTGTATTGTCGGCGGAATTCTGGTCGGCTGGCTCCTCAAGCAGAGCCATGAACGCGATGATGCCTTGAGACACAGCGAAAAAAATCTCCGCGAAGCAATTAATGCCGTAAATGACGGCATTTTCAATTATTTGATTCCGACAGATACCTCGATTTTAAGCCCGCAATGCTACACCATGCTCGGGTATGAACCGGATGAGTTTCCGGTTACCATGGACGTGTGGATCAATATGCTCCATCCGGCGGATCGGGAGCGAACCCTTGCCTCCATGAATTCCTGCATTGAAGCCGGAGAACCGTTTTCGCTTGAATTCAGGTTAAAGACCAAAAATAACTGCTGGCTGTGGATACTCTGCCGCGGCCATGTCGTGGAATGGGACAAGGCCGGCAAACCCATGCGCATCACCGGGACCAATACCAACATTGACAACCGGGTGAAAACCCAGCAGCGGCTGAAAGAATATACCGAAAGGCTCGAAGAGGCGGAAAAAACAGCCCATCTCGGACACTGGGAATATGATCACATCCAGACCGCCTGGACCTGGTCGAATCAAGTTTACAATATTATTCAGTTCAAGGACGCGGTCTTCACGCCGACTCAAAAAGCGCCGCTGCAATACATCCATCCTGACGACCGGGCAAGAGTAGAGGCGGAATTCCTCAAATCCCTGCAAAACAAAACCTCGTTCAACTATATGCATCGCCTGCTGCTGAAAGACGGCTCCATCAAATATGTTCATGAAAGAGGCATCCATATTTATGACAGCAGCAATAAGCCGGTGCGTTCGTTCGGAACAATTCTGGACATCACGGAAACCCGCCGGGTGGAAGAGGCGCTGTATGATTCAGAAAGAAGGTACCGGGCGCTGTTCGAAGGCGCAGGGGAAGGTATTCTGGTTATTGACCGTGAAAACGGCAAAATCAAACACGCCAACAACGCCATTTGCCAGATGCTCAATTATTCGCCGGAGGAAATTCTGCGGATATCGTTGAAGGATATCCACCCGGAGGACAGTTTCGAACTTGATTCCCAATGGTTCAGGATGGCTCCCGGCGAAAAAATAATTTTCTCCGAAGCCAGATGCAAAAGAAAAGACGGAATAATAATCCCGGCGGAAATCAACGCGTCGGCAATTGAACTTGACGGCAGAAAATGCGTTGTCGGATTCTTTTCCGACCTGACGGAAAGCAGGAAAATTGAAACCGAACGCAATATGCTCAAATTCGCGGTGGACAACTCCGCCATCGAGATTTTCATATGCAACCCGGACGGGACCTGCCATTATGCCAATACCGCGGCCGTAAACCGTCTGGGATGCCCGCGCGAAGAACTGAAAAACACGCCAATCCTGTTTATTAACAATAATGACACTAAACGCCAGGAATCGGTTGCCGTAATTTGGGAAAATTTAAAAGAAATCAAAACAATTCGCGGAGAAAGCGTACAGACGCACAGCGCCACAGGCGATTCGTTCCCGATCGAATACACCGTGGACTACCTTTCGATCGGGACTACCGAGTATGCCTGCGTTTACATTCAGGACATAACCGAGCGCAAGAGATTCGAAGATGCAATGGTGTCAGCCAAGCTGAAAGCGGAAAAATCCGACAAACTGAAATCAATCTTCCTGGCCAATATGTCGCACGAAATCAGAACGCCGATGAACGGGATACTTGGATTTGCCGAACTTATTCAACGCAAAGACCTTGCAACCGAGAAACGCACTGAATACGCCAAAATCATTACCGAGTGCGGCAATAACCTCCTGCAAATCATAAATGACATTCTGGATATTTCAAAAATCGAAGCCGGCGAATGTAAAATTATCAAAACCGATTTCTCCCTGAACAAGATGATGGAAGAACTTTACACGTTCTTCGAACCGCTGATTGCCCAAAACAGCGAAAACAGCGTTGCATTCGAAATGAGAAAGTCCCTCCGCGACGACGAAAGCATTATTCATTCTGATGAAAACCGGCTGCGGCAGATACTTACCAATCTGCTCAGCAATTCAATGAAGTTCACCTCGCGCGGGTTCATTAATTTCGGTTATTTTGAAAAGGGCAATGAAATAGAATTCTTTGTCAAAGACTCCGGCATCGGCATTCCGTCCGATAAACAAACGTCAATCTTTGAAGCTTTCCGCCAGGGCGAAGAAACCCTGTCCAAAAAATACCGGGGAACCGGGCTGGGCCTGGCCATCGTAAAAAACTTCGTAAAACTCCTTAACGGCACTATCCGGGTGGAATCAGAACCGGGCCAGGGCAGTTGCTTTACTTTTACGATTCCGCTGGAACGCCCGGTGCATGAATCGCTGAAAGAATTCAGAACATCCATTATGAAAACTACTATTTTCAACTGGCTTGACAAGAAAATTCTGATTGTCGAAGACGATAGAATAAATTTCATGCTGCTGCATAAACTGCTCGAACCCACCGGCGCTACAATTCTACATGCGGCGACCGCGCAGGAATCAGTTGATATAAGCCTGTCCACTCCGGACCTGGATATTGTTCTCATGGATATTCGTCTGCCGGATTTCTCCGGCTGGGAAGCGTCGCAGATAATAAAGAAGGAAAAACCGGATCTGCCGATTATCGTCCAGACGGCCAATGCGATGACCGAAGACAGGGAGAAAACATTCAAATGCGGATGTGACGGTTATGTTACCAAACCCATTTCCAAGTCTGTTTTATTTAACACAATTGAAAGTTTTATGAAATAGCAGTTTTTCAAATGTTTATGTTTATTAAATTGACGGCGCGCAGATATGGTTGTATAATCTCTGTTATCAGAGATTTGCGTTTTTTGCGGCCGTAATACATTCTTAAGGATTATTATGTTTAAAACAAAAGATAAATCGCTTAATGCAGACAACGCGGCTGCCGATTCCGCCGTTTTGCTTGAACAGGCATTGCAAAACAGTCAAACGCTCTGGTGGGTATATGATCTGCGCAACGGACAATGTTTTTTCTGCGAAAAAACGGCGGAAACTCTCGGTTTGGACCCGGCGTCAATCAATGATCCCGGCATGTTGAAAAAATTGATGCCCCGTGAAGATTTCGAACTGATGCAGGATAATATCGGCTTGCTGATGAGAAGCGGCAGCACCTTATATGAGACTGAATTGCGACTGAAAGACCGGCAGGGGAATATCCGCTGGTTTTGCATGAAAGGCAACTTCACCGAAAAAACGGCTGACGGCATCCCGGTGAAACTTGCCGGAATTGCTTTCGAAATTTCAAACCGGAAAAATCTTGAAGCAAATCTGAATTTCATAAAAGAGAAATTCGATCATATCCTGAGAAATACTTCCAATGCCATCTTGTTTTGCGAATGCGTAAACGCGATCCCGGAGCGGATAATCGAATGCAACGACTCTGCCTGTAAAATGTTTAATTTGCCTGCAAATGAACTTTTGCGCGCCAAACCCGCATCCATTCTTAATGCCGGCATGAATGAAAATTCCGTGAATAATATTTATAAAAAGCTTGAGCAGAACGACAATGTTGTTTACCGGTTTGATAAAACGGATGGCGAGCAAACTGTCAAAACCATTGAAGTCAACAGCCAGCTTTTCGAGGATGCCGGCAGAAGACAGATTTTATTGTCTGTCATTAATGAAATTCCCAGGCTGAGCAGCGGTAAATCAGAGAAAGATACGGAATTGAAGTATAAAAAACTGGCGGAAAATCTGCCGGTAATTGTATACCGCTACCGCGTTCTCCCGACAAAAAAATTTGAATACATTAATTCCGCGGCTGAAACCATCACCGGTTATTCCCCGGCGGAATATACGCACGATCCTGACGTATGGGGAAAAATAATTCATCCTGACGACAAGGAAAAACTAAAGAAAATCCGCGTCGCCTCGCATTGCAATTACGTCTCCTGCAAATTGCGCTGGATAAGAAAAGACGGCAAACTGATATGGATGGAACATCACGATACTCAGCATTTCAATAAAGACGGCAAGCTGATTTTAGTGGAAGGCATTTGTGTTGACATAACCAGCCGGGTCGAGTTGGAAGAGCAAACTGCGCAAAATACGCTGGCCGAACAGATGCTGTTCCGCATATCCTCCTCATTCACTCACAATCCCGACATTGAGAAAGTCATCCCGGAGAACCTTGAAGAGTTATGCAGATTATGCAACGCCGACGAAGCGGCATTCTTTTCCATGGAAGAGGATAACGCGTTTATTCACCGATATCACTGGACCAATAAAAATACCTGTCAAACCCCAACCCTGTTCACCCGGACTTCATCAAAGATTACGTTCCCCTGGTGGCGCGCACAGTTGAAAAATGGATTCCTGCGGATTGACGACTGCTCCAAGCTGCCGACCGAAGCCAATCAGGAGAGCATTGCTTTAAATGCCCATAATATTCAGCGCCTACTGGCGGTACCGCTGAATCTGGACAGCCACTGGCCGTGCTTCATCGTCTTTACCGGAACCAGCCGGAACCTGACGGATTCCGCATGCAGAACGCTGGAAACAGCGGCGGAAATCATATATTCCGCCTGCGTCAGGTTTATTGTCGCCGGAATCTCCCGCAAAAGTGAAGAGAAATACCGCGGCATAAGACGCGCCATTCCGGATATTATTCTGAAAATCAATAAAGACGAAGTAATTATTGAATGCGATGCAAACGATCCTGATGACTTGCCGCAGCCTCCTGAAAAGTTTATTGGCAAAAAGGTCGAAACCCTGTTTCCGTCATGGCTGGCAAAGAAAATTATTGATAACATGAGCATCGTCTTTTCCTCACGGGAAACTCAGATATTCGAGTACAACCTTCCAATAAAAGATGAAATCCGCTACTTTGAAGCCAGATTGGTTTCCATTAACGAAAATGAAATTTTATGCATGATCAGAAATATCACTGTGCAGAAAATTGCTCAAACAGAAAATCAGGATTGTAAAGACTTGCTGGATAAAATACTTTCAAATATCCCGGTCGGAATCTTTATGAAAGCCATGCCCGATTTTCATTATGAGATGTGCAATCAGGCAGCGGCATCAATCTTAAACATTCCACAGGAAGAAATTATTAATAAAACCGATTTCGACATTTTCCCAAAAAATACGGACAAACTGTGCAGGCAGAATGACATTGACGCCATTGTTGAAAATCAGACCATAGACTGTGAAGAAACCATCCTTGACCGCACAGGACAGAAAAAATGCCTGCGTACTATAAAACTGCCGATAAACAGGGGAAATTCTAAATTCCTGCTTGAGATTGCTGAGGATATCACAGATAAAAATAATCTCTCCGAAGAGTTGAGGGCCAACGAAGAAAAATACCGTACTCTAATCGAGTCCGCGGATGACCGCATCGTGCTCTTCGATTTAGAGGGTAACATTCTGCTGGCCAATAACGCGTTCTATGATACCGCCGGCTACCGCCGTGAAGATAAATCCATTGCTGCTCATTTTAAACATATTTTTCCATCCGCGGAGAATCCGTTCCGGAAAATGATCGAAATGCTTATGGCGGAAAGCACGACCATCGCGGAATATAAAATACCTCATCCAAGCGGTAAAGAACTGAGTATGCTGGCCAAGTTCAGTTTGATTAAAAACAGGGAGAATAAACCGGATTCCGTACTGGGAATCATCAAAGACATAACCGAATTGAAAGCGGTCCACCAGAAACTTATTGAAGCAAGAGAGCAGGCGGAGAAAAGCGACCGGCTGAAATCAGCGTTTTTAGCCAATATGTCTCACGAAATCAGAACCCCGATGAATGCTATCGTCGGCTTTGCCAATCTCCTGGCGGATTCCTCATTAACAGATCAGGAAAGACTTGATTATATCAACATCATAAACCAGAATTCCACTGAACTGCTTAATTTAATCTCCGATATCGTGGACATTTCCAAGCTGGAAAGCAGGCAACTGGAAACTCACAAGGTGAAACTCTCCATCCAGCAGATCATGAATCAGCTTTATGACGGATTCTCTAAAATCGCCAACGCGGATATAAAACTGTTGAAAATCATCCCTGCCGGATTCGAGAATTCATTGATTTACACCGACGAAACCCGCTTCGTCCAGATTTTCAGCAATCTGTTGAATAACTCTTTGAAATTCACCCCGAAAGGTTCGATTGAATACGGCTTCTTTCCGCCGGAAAATAACCTTATCAAGTTTTTTGTCAAAGATACCGGCGCCGGCATATCGCCGGAGTTCAAAGATATCATTTTCGAGCCGTTCCGGCAAGTTGACGATTCTTACACCAGAAAGTTCAGAGGCGCCGGCCTGGGGCTCGCTATCTCCATGGACCTGGTCAAACTGCTCGGCGGCAATATCTGGTTTGAGTCGGAAGTCGGCAAAGGCACCATTTTCTATTTTACCCTGCCTCAAACGGAAGCCGCGGAGTTGCCGGTTGCCGCGCCTGCCGCGCAAACCGCCGACTGGGTCTCCGGGAATTTCAACTGGGACGGCAAAACGGTCCTGATTGTTGACGATAATGAAATCTGCCTGCGCTATCTCGAAGCAATCCTGCAGAATACGGGATTTAAACTGCTGCGCGCCGAATCCGGAGTTAAAGCGGTTATGATGTGTAAAGAAAACCCATCTATCGATATTGTTTTGATGGATATCCAGATGCCGGGCATGAACGGACTGGAAGCCACTGCGGAAATCAAAAAACTCAGGAAAGAGCTCCCGGTTGTCGCCCAGACCGCCCACGCGCTCAGCAACGACCGCCAGCACATCCTTGACGCCGGCTGTGACGAATATATTGCCAAACCGATCAAAAAACTTGATCTGCTGAAAATAATCTCGAAGTTTGTTCCGCCCCACTCGGTTCATAAATGATGTTTCTGAAAAAGCGGTGGAACTTTATTTCTGCAATTTATTTGGAGGCAGAGAAAAAATGGTCGGGATGGAGAGATTCGAACTCTCGACCTTTTGACCCCCAGTCAATTTTATACACCCTCAAAAACCCTGCTTTGTGCTTAAACGCAACACTGGAAAACACGTTTAAATAACATGAATCAGTAGCAAAATCAGGAAAAATTTATAAGCTAAAAACTTTTTCTTCAAGTACGACCTGCAAACAACAAAAAACACTAAAATTACATTTTATCAAAATAACCCCTATTTATGATATGTCAAGTACGAATCATTTAAGCTCAAAACCTTTCTGTCCAGTCACTCCAGCCGTGCCATGAAAAACCTAACTTCCAATAAAGAATATTCTCGACCATTTACTGAACGGAGCCGCGTCTTTACTCATAAAAGAGGCTATCAGGGGCTTAGCGTGTCCGGGAATGCGTTTATTGGGATTCCGTTTGTAAAATTAGCATTTCAATGATTGTAGCTGTTCTTTATTGCATATTTATGCCATTTACTCTTATGCAGGGTTGAAATCATATATAAATGAAATATCATATATCTCACATAGAGAGGATATTCAGTATAAATACGTTTGAGAAAAAATTGCACATAAAATAAAGGAATAATAAATAACATGATACATTTAACATGTCCGGGATGCCAGGCGGTATTTGAGGTTGATGATAACTTTGCCGGTGAAAAGGTCGAATGCTACAATTGTAAAACAAAGTTTATTGTTCCTGGTCTACCTGCAACAGA
>CAIKZE010000478.1 GCA_903831825.1 uncultured Lentisphaeria bacterium
CCATCGCCGCGCGCATTTTTCAAGTGCCGCAATTCGTTTGATATGAAGATTTTTAACAGTGATTAATGATGGGCGATAGAACAGATATCAGAGATATGTAGCCCATTAAAAGTGATTTTATTTACGGCTCGATCCTAAGGTTAGCTTTGCCGGG
This sequence comes from uncultured Lentisphaeria bacterium, assembly GCA_903831825.1. Lineage (GTDB taxonomy): Bacteria > Verrucomicrobiota > Lentisphaeria > Victivallales > Victivallaceae > CAIPAT01. The sequence continues at coordinate 155 of CAIKZE010000478.1, forward strand.
AAGGCGGATATTCGGAACACAACAGGTAAAGCGGCGGCTCATCTTCGGTGATTGCCGGAAATCTGCCTACTTTGTCGCGGAAGAAGTTATCGGTGCAGTCATCGTTGGTTTTTGACACTTCTCCGATCATAACCGGACCGTTGCCGCCATAGAAAGTATGGCTCGTATAAGGTTCCAGCGCAATGCTTTCGCCTGGCGTCAGTTTAATGATTTCACGGGCTTTCAGTTTGCGGGTAATGCCGTCACATTGCACGGTGAAATCTTTTTCGGAGAGTGTTCCGTCCGGATTGGCTTTCTGCAATTCAATAACCAGATCGGCGCCGCCGCGATTGATGATGTCTTCGGCTTTGGCCTTGTGATAATGCCATGGCGTGACTTGACCTTGTTGGGCAATCATGATTTTCTCGCAGTAGTTTTTTGCCGCCTCCGGACTGGCGTCTCCGTTGCGCAGGGTAAATAACACCAATCCTGTTCTGCCAAAATCTTCCGTTCCGAAATCGGTAATATCCCAGCCCAGTCGTTTTTCCCTAATCTCACGACATTCCTGGCCTTTGCCGGCCCATTGTTCCCGGCTCCAGAGAGCCCACGGCGGAAGGTTGAAATGATGTTTTTGGAAAAAAGATACCGCTTCGGCAAGTATCCGGTTGATTTGAGATCTGTTCATAAATAATGGACCTTTATATTAATTTTTAAGTAAAAGCATACGAATTCCATAATAACATAAAATAAATAAACGCTACGGCAACCTGAAATTGTGAAATACTTCGATTTTAAAACTCATAACATCAGGAAAAGCTTGCATTTAGGATGATGATATAATATAATTATACTGAATTATATTGGTTTTTGTTTTACAAATATTTAATGAAAGATAGAAAAATGAAGAAAGCTTTAATTGCGTTATTGTCGTTAATGGTTATCGCCGGGGCCAATGATGCTTTTGCCAAATTGACATTGACTGGCACCACTGCTATCGGCAGCGGCTCAAAAGTGGATGATTTGGAAAAAACAAATAGAGCCAATAAAGCTAATGGTTATAAAAAACAGGCGGATGAGTTTGATAAAAAAGCGGCGGAAGCCGAGAAAGCCGGGACTAAAGAACTTGCAGAACTCTATAAGAAATGTTCGGAATGCTGTAAAACGATTGCGACTGCAATTGAAAGCGAAGACAAAACTGCAGGCACAACGGAGAGCAAGGCAAGAAGGGATTTTACTGATTTGCAAAAGCAGGTTAAAGATATGGAAGCTGCCGCAAGTAATCCGGCCCCTGCCAAAAAGAAATAAACAGACGATTTCACCGTCAATAGATACTGAATCCGGAATTGGAACTTGTAAGTTCATTCCGGATTTTGTTTTTATTTAAAAAAAGATTTTTTTTCTTCTTGCAGTTTTAACAGAAAAAGATTATCTTAAATATTCATTCTATTTTTATATAGAAGAATTTGTCAATTCCACTATCGCGGAATTGACATTACAACAATTGAACAAAAAGAGGCCTTCCCGGCGGAATTCCCGCGGAAAAGGTTTCGCAAAAAGAAAAGGAAGCTGTCTTATGTCAAAGGTCACAATCAATGATCTGCTCGAGGCCGGTGTCCATTTTGGACATCAGACCAAACGCTGGAACCCGAAAATGAAAGATTTCGTTTACGGGGCAAAAAATGGTATCTCCATTATCAACCTTGCCAATACCATGCACCAGATCGCAGATGCCTGCAATTTTCTGCAGCATATAGTCGCAGACGGCGGTGTCGTTCTTTTTGTCGGAACCAAAAGACAGGCCCAGCAAATAATTAGAGAAGCTGCTGAAAAAACCGGAATGTTTTATGTTGCCGAACGCTGGATGGGCGGCACTCTCACGAATAACGTGACTATCCGCAAGAGCATTGGCAAGATGTACGAAATCGACAAGCTGCTTCAGTCTCCGGAAGCCAATTCCATGAAGAAGAAAGAATTGTCCGGCATGGCCCGCAAAGCCGAAAGACTGCATCGCGACCTCGACGGTATCGCCAATATGAAAAAGACCCCGGCGGTAATGCTGGTGGTTGACGTCTGTCATGACAATATCGCGGTCCGCGAAGCCAACAAACTGAATATTCCGATCGTCGCAATTGTTGACACCAACGGCGACCCGCAGCCGATTGATTATCCGATCGCCGCCAATGACGATGCGGTTAAATCCATCAAGATCATCACTGACCTTTTTGTTGATGCGATCTGCATGGCTAATGAAGTCTATCAGAAGAAAGTCGTGGAAGACAGAGCGGCCAAAGAAGCGGAAAAAGCCGCCAAAGCGGAAAAGAACACCACCGAAGAAAGCGCGGCTGACGATAAGGAAAAGAAGCCTGCCGCCAAAAAGAGGCCCCCCGCCAAAAAGACCGAAGGCGCCAGAAAACCGGCCAAAAAGTCTGAAGAAGCGGAAAAACCGGCTGAAGCGGTAGAAGCGCCTGCCGAAGAAGCTAAAGTTTCCGCGGAATAATATTTCTAATACTGGGAGATTACATAATGGCAATTACAGCAGAAATGGTAAAAGAACTGCGCGATAAGACCGGCGCGGGCATGATGGATTGCAAAAAGGCCTTGACCGAGGCCGACGGCGATCTGGAAAAAGCTATTGACAACCTCAGAAAGTCCGGTATCGCCAAAGCCGAAAAGAAATCAGGACGCACTACCAAAGAAGGTAAAATTATTTCCTGTATCAAGGGAAATAAAGGCGCGATGGTTGAAGTGCTTTGCGAAACAGACTTCGTTGCATCCAACGAAAAGTTCAAAAACTTTATTTCCGCTCTGGTTGAAAGAACGCTGAACGTTGACGGTGACGGCTGCGTATCTGAAAAAGTCCAGGAGCTTGAAAAAGACGGTCTGGTTACCATGGTCGCAACCATTGGTGAAAATATGCAGATCCGTCGTGCCGCCAAGTGGGAAACCGCCGGCAAGATCGCCTCTTATCTGCACATGGGCGGACGTATCGGCGTCATGGTTGATGTCGAAGGCGAAACTGACGATGCGTTCCTCAACGATATCTGCATGCACATCGCGGCATTCAGGCCGACATATGTCTGTTCGAAGTGCATTCCGGAAGATGTGATTAAGCGAGAACAGGAAATTGCCGCTGCCCAGGTTGTCGGCAAACCTGAAAATATCGTTGCCAAGATCGTCGAAGGCAAGATCAACAAATGGTATTCCGACGTTTGTCTGGTCAATCAGCCCTGGATTAAGGATGACAAGAGTTCCATCGCCAAACTGAAACCCAATCTGAAGGTTAAACGTTTCGTGCGCTGGGAAGTCGGCGAAGAAATCTAATTCTCCGCGACCTCGAAGACACTTCAAGCCTCTGCTTAACCGCAGAGGCTTTTTTTATGTACCCCGCAGGGTGCAGTTACTTCTTATACCGATTCGCAATCTTAAAGTAAGTAAAGATTGCGAATCGGTATTACAACAGTTCGGCGGCGATGGCGGCCAGATGGCTTCTTTCGCTCTTGGACAAGGTCATGTGACCGTGGCACTGCTGATTTTTCAGACGCTCAACCGTATAGGTAAGGCCGTTGCTGGAGGCGTCCAGATACGGATTGTCGATCTGGTAGGGGTCCCCGGTCAATACCATTTTGGTGCCTTCGCCGGCGCGGCTGATGATGGTTTTGACTTCGTGCGGCGTCAGGTTCTGCGCTTCATCCACAATGACGAACTGGCGCGGAATGCTGCGCCCGCGAATGTAGGTAATGGCTTCAAGCTCAATCTTGTGGTTGCCGATTAAATCATCCGTTTTCTTGCTGGAAACCTGATCCTTTTTATCGGAAGAGTGCATCAGGTAGTCAACGTTGTCAAAGATTGGCTGCATCCAGTTGCTGAGTTTCTCTTCTTTGGTTCCGGGCAGAAAACCGATATCATTGCCCAGCGGCACGATCGGCCTGGAAACCAGGATCTTTTCATACGTTCCGTTATGCAGCACACTTTCCAGGGCGGCGGCCAAAGCCAGCAGGGTCTTGCCGGTGCCGGCGCGTCCGACCAGCGTCACCAGGCTGATTGTCGGGTCCATCAGCAGATCCAGGGCCATCCGCTGTTCCTTGTTCCTGGCTTGGATATTCCAGATAGGCGCCTCAAGTTTGGCCACCACCAGATGGAGTTGCCCGTCGGAACGCTGCCGGGCGAGCGCTGAATGTTTCGGGGTGTCTTCATCCTGAAAAAGTACAAATTCGTTAGCGCAAAGTTCCATTTCCGGCTGCATTATTTTCTTCTGGTAAAGCTCATCGATGACATAACCCGGAACGCTGACGGTCCGGTGCCCGGTATACAATGTGTCAAAATCCACTTTTTCACGTTCAAAATCCATTACTTTGACGCCGAGCGCATCAGCTTTCAGCCGGAGGTTGATGTCTTTGCTGATAAAAACCACATTTTCCTTCTGCTTATGCAGATTATATGCCACCAGCAGGATGCGGTTGTCCGGCTGTTCCAGGTCCAGCGTGGTATCGCTGATCTTTTCCAGATCCTTGTCTTTGCCGGTCATCGTTCCGCGGACGGTCAGGATGCGGAGCGTTCCCGAGGCCAGAGATTCCGAACCGGCCAGCGACACCCCTTCCGCCAGATGTCCCTTTTCCCGCAGCGCGTCCAGCCGGCGAATGACCTGCCGGGCGTTTCTGCCTAATTCATCCTGGTACTTTTTAAATTTATCCAGTTCTTCGATTACCGCCATTGGAATGACGACGTTGTTGTCCTGGAAGGAATCAATACTTTGAGCACTATGAAGAAGAACGTTGGTATCAAGAACGAAAGTCTTAATCATAAAATTTCCTCCAATTGCCAGCCGTTTCCGGCTGAGATTTCTGAACTTGAGCCGTGCGGCCCGTTCTATTAGATAGCATATTCCGCGCAAAAAAAAATTCAACCTGTAAAACAATAATTTTTAACCTAACTTCCGCGTGCACCATTTTGGACAGTACCTAACCACAGAGGCACGGAGGCACAGAGAAATCCAGACTCCGAGACTTTGGAGTGCCGTTGTGCGGAACTGTTCCGGTGTAGAGCCCTCTCTGAGAGGGAAGATTTAAACCCCCGTCCGAGACGGACGGCACTACAACAAAACATTTTGGACACCATTGAGAAGTTCTAAAGTTTTAAAGTTCTAAAGTTCTAAAGTTGTCTGCTTCTTACACTTCCGCACTCTCGCACTTTAGAACTCCCGCACTTCCCATCTCCATTTTGGACACATGCTGAGTACATTTTGGACACCTGTTCCGGTGTAGTGCTCTCGCTCTGCGAGAGAGGTTCCGATCCCCGTCCGGGACGGACGGCACTACAACAGAACCATTTTGGACACCATTGAGAAGTTCTAAAGTTTTAAAGTTCTAAAGTTCTAAAGTTTTCTACTTCCCACACTTCTTACACTTCCGCACTTTAGAATTCCCGCACTTCCCCATCACCATTTTGGACACATGCTGAGTACATTTTGGACACCTGTTCCGGTGTAGTGCTCTCGCTCTGCGAGAGAGGTTCCGATCCCCGTCCGGGACGGACGGCACTACAA
>CAIKZE010000479.1 GCA_903831825.1 uncultured Lentisphaeria bacterium
AAAATAGGTGGCACTACAAAACGCAGAATAAAATTCTCTCATTGATAATAAAAGACTTACAGATTTTGAGAAAATTTAAAAATCGGATTTTGAGGCAGAAAAAAATCTTCGCACTTTTTAGTCCGCGGAAGTTGGGTTAGGTCTGCTTCAGCGTCGCGGGATGATCACCGCAATTCCCGGCAAGGGCAACTTTGTTTCATTGAAGACGCCTCGCTCTTTCCGGTTGAAGAGTTTGATTTACCTGATTGACGCCGCGACCAGGACTTATATGAATGGTTATGATGATTTCGGCACGGAAATAATCTGGGCAATCGAACAGGTCTGCAAGGAGAATAAAGTAACGTTCATCATGCGTTCCGTGGGGCCGGACGAGTTTTTGCAATTGGATGATATTGTGCGCGACTCCGGCGCGGACGGCGTTATCATCAGTTCCCGTATCCAGGAAAGATATAGCATCGGCGAGGAACATATTGTCCGCATCGCCGCCAGCGGCATTCCCACGGTTTATTGTAATCACCCTGCCGTGCATCCGCAAATCGGCTGCAGCATGATTAATTATCTTGATTCTTTTAAAAATATCATCGGCAGATTGATTGCCGGCAGTTATCGCAGAATCGCGATTTTATATCCGGGAACGGCCCATTACGGCATGGAAATTTCGAATGCCGTTATGTCCATACGCAATATTTATCAAGACGCATCAATTTACGGGATTGACTTCAGCCGTCCGGGCGTTGTTTACGATCCTAATTTTGACATGGAACAAGTTGCCGCCGCCGTCAGCCAGGCGTTGAAAACCGGCAATATGCCCGATGTTTTCATTTGCAATACCGATCATATTGCGGCCAAGCTGCTGACGGCGTTGAAAAACGCAAAACTGCGTATTCCGGAAGATGTTCAGGTGATTGGCGCTTTGAATCTGGAATTCGGAAAATCCACCGAACCGGCATTGAGCACGATGGCGGTAAACGCTGAAATGGTCGGGCGCAAAGCCTTTGAAATAGTGCTTGATATGGCCTTAAAAGGAGCAGCGCCCCGGACGGAGCGGGTTCCGATGACGTACATCAGGCGTGAAAGCTGTTTGCTGGCGGATTGATTGCATTGTTGAAAAATTCAGACTGATATCTAATGAGCGGGAGGAGTGTGCAATGTTGATAGGGAAGGCGAAAACAACAAAACTTATTGCCGCACTGATCGTGACCGGATTTCTGATGTTTGCATTGCGGGCGGATGAAAAACGGGTTGCCACCTGGCTTGTTCCCGGAGGCCCTTTCGGCGTCTGGGCGCAAGGATTCGACAATGATCCCTGGCCATACCGGGCCATCCTGAAAGAAATGCATGACATCGGAGTTACCGACATTCAGTTCAGCATCCAGGAAGGCCGGGGCGCACCGCTCAATTACAGGACGGAACTCAAGCACAGCCGGCCGCAGCCGTTGATGGGAAACCGCGACTGGCTGGACGAAACACTCTCGGAAGCGGAAAAATATGGAATGAAAGTATGGCTGATCTATACGCCGCCGATTGTCGGCAAGGGGTGGCATACGGCTCCGGACATCAACTCGCTCAGCGATCCGCGGCTGATAAAAATCTATTACGATATCATTGATGAAATCGGCGCCAAATACGGGAAATACAAAAGTCTGGCGGGGATTTATCACCACGAACTGGACAATACGGAGGCTAACACCAATTATTCTAATCGCCAGGCCGAGTTTTCCGCATGGTGCCAGCAGGAATTCGGCGAAAGTTATTCCGGCCCGATGCCGCCGGCGACCGATCCCGGCAATAAATGGTGGCGCCGTTTTGTGCTTTACCGTTGCCATATAATGGATGATTTTGTGCGGGCGCTCAACCGCCAGGCGGCTAAATACGGACTTCAAAATGTATTCTGCTATTATGACATTGAAAGTTATAACGGGGCAAGCTGGCGCTGGGGATACGATCCGGTGATGCTTGAAAAAAGTTGTGATTATATCTGGGCGCCGGTGCGCGACCGTTCAGGCAAGGTTTATCTGTCGCTGGACAAGGGGATGTTCGATTTCGGGCCGAGCTATTTCGGCAATGATCTGACCGAAGTGTTTATGTATGCTTTTCATGGGCGGTCAATACTCTCTTTCTGGGAAGGCCGGGCCTCGCTGTTTGTGGATCTTATTCGCGATTATTACCGGAAGCGTAAACTTTCCGATGATTTTTATGCCGATTATATGCTCCATACCAAAGAAATGGTCGATACGTTTTTCGGCAGGAAAAACTTGACCGGCTGGCTTGGCCTGATGACTCGCTGGCAAGGCGGAGAAACCACTGCCAGGATTGCGGTGGCCGGCAATCCGCTGACCTTTGTTCTGAAACATCCGGAAATCACCGGGGCGGCTTATGCGCGTTCGGTGGAACTGCTTTATCAGGCCCTGGACCGGTATTTCGATGTTGACGGCGTGTTGCTCAACGGGAAATTCGCAATCAATCCGGAGAATTTGAAAAAATATGACTGCATTATCATTCCTGAAGATATGGGGGAAGGACTTTCCGCTGAACAGGCGCTGTCATTGGAAAAATATCTGGCCGGCGGCGGTAAAATTCTGGTGGTTGCGACTCCGCTGTCAAGCGGGCCGCGCGACCTGACTAAGGGCTCCGACCTGACTGCCAAACTATGCGGTCTGCAAATCGTTGACTCCGGCAGTCCGCGTCTTATTCAGCCGGAACTCAACTCAACTCCCGCGGCCCAATTGGCAAAATTCCAGGCCGGACACATGTTATCGGTCAAACCGGACGGCGCTAAAGCGGCGGCGGTTGACCGGACAAGCGGAACGCCGATACTTTACCGCTATGGCAATGCCTGGTTTTCCACGGTGAACACTGCCGAAGGGGCGGAGGACTATCTGGCCGCCATTATTTCCGGCCTTGTCAATCCCCCGTTACGGCTGAGCGGACACGACGGCATTTATTTTGCGGAAACGGTCAAAAAAGACGGCATGGTCTGCATGACGCTGCGCGGCAGTGGCCGGACCCTGTTGACGATTGATCCGGCCCTGGCGGACAGGGCTGACAATTATGAATTGCGCAATATTATTACCGGGCAGACTCTGACCTCCGGCCCGGCAGCCCGTTTTGTTCAGCCGGTGGAAATTGTCATCCGGGAAAAGAATGAGCCATGTGCGCTGGCATTCGGCCCGGCGGAAAAAATTGCCGGATTCAAGGGGATTTTCCCGCCGGACAAATCATTTAAACGTCTCTCTCAGGACAGTCTTGAGGAAAATCCGGAAGTCGTGATTAAGGCGCCCGCGGTTGCCGGCACAAAAATCGGAATATACTATAATGGTTACGGTTCGGAAAATATCCTTGCCGCCATCAGCAAACAGCCCGGCGTCAACCCGTTCATCCTGCCCCGTTTGAGCAAAGACGCATTTGCGCTTTGCGATCTGGTGATAATTCCCCAGGTCAAGTCCCCGATTTTCTTTGAAAAGATCCGCTTAAATCTTGACGCCTGGGTGAAAAACGGCGGCAAGCTTATCCTCACCCATGCGCAGATTGCGGAATCCGGTAAAGACATTTTCAGCGGAATCGCGGTAAGAAAACAGAAAAACACGATTAACCAGAGCAAAGACAGCGTTGAAATGACGATAATTCCCAATACCGGATTCTCCGCCAGTTCAGGAACAAAAAAATTTCTTCCCGGCTTTCAGTTTGATTATTTCATTCTGGAGCCCGGCAAAGATTCCATGGTGCTGGTCAGGGACGCCAAGGGGCGTCCGGTCGCAGTCGCGGGAAAGCATGGAAAAGGAACGGTGGTTATGCTCGGTACTTTGCCCGGACAATTCAGCACGACGACAGCGATCGCGGATCGCTCCTCAAACGAAATCCCGGAAGGCGAACAACTGTTACTGGCCGATGTCATTAACGGTTTGACCAATAAATCCCGAAAATAAATAAGAAAGGGGGAATGAAGATGAAACTAATTAATTCGAAATTCACGCTCATTGAACTCCTGGTCACGATTGCCATCATTGCAATTTTGGCCTCAATGCTGCTGCCCGCGTTGAATTCGGCACGGGAAAAAGCCAAATCCAACAATTGTATTTCCAATCAAAAACAACTGGCGTTTGCTCTCAATATGTATTCCACTGATTGGACGGACTATTTATTAAATACAAATGCCTCGGCGCTGTATGTCGATCTGCTGCCGTATATGAGAGCCAACACTACGACGTACACGGCCGCAAACATGAAACCTTTTCGTTGCGCGTCTCAGGTGGACGGAGTGGATTCAAACGGAATTTACGGATATGGCAAGAATGAACATCTGGCAAACATTCGGCATCCGACCACCCTGAACTGGTATTTAATAAAAACGACAAACATTACCAACCCGAGTTCTTGTGCTTTTACGCTGGACGGCAAATCCGGAACTGTATATGCGAATTCCACCAACATAGTATTTCGCCATAATGGATATAAAGGGATTAACATATCATTTGTTGACGGACATTGCCTTAGTCTTGGCACGAGATCGGATTACTTGAAATTATCCGCAGACTTGGATTCCGGAACAAGACCTTCTGTTTTTAACCAGTTCTGGTGGGGCAGAACATCAAATCCCGCGACATTTTAAAAAACAGGAAACTTCAGGAGAGAAATAGAATGAAATATGTGAAAGTTGTAGTGCAGATAATCATTGCAATGACGGTTTCCAAAATGGAAGCGGCAGATCTGGTTCTGGATACGTTCGACAATCCGGCCGCATGGAAACAGACCCGCGCCGGCAAAATCGAATCCGCTGATGACAACGGCAATAAAGCCATGAAATTGACCGCTCCGGGCATGGCAAACCGGACATGGAAATTTTCAATGGACGAACGCTATGCGCTGGCCGGCTATCAGGGACTGTCTTTCAGGGTTAAGGGCGACGGTTCAAACTCATGGGATTCGGTGAGCGTAAACGGCGGCGGCGGCTGGTGGAACTACACCTGCTATTTTCAAATCAAAGGAACAGACTGGCAAACCGTTACGCTGGCGTGGGACGATTTTCTGCCGGTTTCCATTCTGGGCGGCAAAAAGATCGGGGCGTATGGAACGCTGACCCCGATCGGGATTGACGCCGTTACTTTCGGCGACGGCTGGCTACTCGGACCCTGCAACAGGAACATCCCGGCATTTTCATATCTGGTGGATGACTTGAAACTGGTCGAAAAGGCTCAACCTAAAACAATCGAAAAATATCCGCCGCGTCAAATTTCCGAAGTAATTGCCAAAATGAAATCGGGCCTGCCGGTAACCATTTTCTGCTCCGGCGATTCGATCACCGCCGGGACCAACGTTACCGCTCCCGACGCTAACCGCTATGGCGTTAAATTGCAGGCGGAACTGCGCAAACTTTACGGCAATGATAAAATCAACGTCAAAACCATTGCCGTCGGCGGCGCCGGCAGTTTTAATCTGCGGACATGGGCGGAACGCGATTTTCTGGGAGAGAAACCTGATCTGGTAACGCTGCATATCGGCTATAATGATAAAAGTTCGGGCCTGCCGGCTGAATTTTACCGGACCTCCGTTTCCGAATACATTGATCTGGTCAATTCGCTGACCGGCGGTAATGCCGCTTTTCTACTGCTGTCCACCATTCCGGGCCAGGCGGCGCGATTCACGATGATGGACGACTATGCCGACGCCATTCGCGCGCTGGCCGGGGAGCGCAATATCGCCATGTATGATCTGGCTGCTGATTTTAAAGCGCTTGGCCCACGGAAAATGTCTGATTATTTTGCCGATATGGCGCACCCGAACAACCAAGGACACGAATTTATTGCCAGGAAGCTGGCTGCATATTTTGCCGCGCAAAAATAATAAAAAGCAATTTTACGCAGAAAAAAATAAAATTTTAAAGAAAGTTTTTTTAAATAAGTTGCTTTGCGAACCGGTTCGATGTATAATCTTAAATAAGAACTTCGAGCGGGTTCCACAACTTAACTGAAATCGAGATGCTATGCTGGAAAAAGAAAAAAATTTAACGATTAACGATATCGCCGCGATGGCCGGGGTGGCGAAGTCAACGGTTTCGGAAGTGATTAACAACAATCAGAAGTTGCGGGTCAGTCAGAAAACTTTTGAAAAAGTGCGGCAGATAATTGAGAAATATAATTATATTCCCCAGGACTCGGCGCGGGCCTTGTCGACCAAACGCACTTACCAGATCGGGTTCCTGGTTTCTTCCAGGGTTACCCTGGGTTTATCCAACAGCTATTTCAGCACCATCGAGTCCGGCGTCAGCAAAGCGTGTAAAGAGCATGGGTATCAGATGGTGGTCTCCACTTATGATCTTTCAACGATCAAAGACTTTGTGATGCCGGAAAAGCTGCGCCGCCGCAGCGTTGACGGAATTGTGATCGCCGGGGCCATTGACCAGGCGGTATTAAAACTTATCAAGCTGTTGAATATTCCGTATATAGTTTTCGGGTGGTCTGATGATGATAATGTTTTAAGTCTTAAATATGACATTGTATCAACTTATGTCAGGATAATGGAATATCTTTACGGACTGAACCACCGCAGAATATGTATCAGTTATTATTATGATACTTCAAAAGAAGATTATCTGGTCGCCTTGAAAAAATTCAATGATTCATTGACCGTAAAAGATTTTTCTTTACTTTGTCTCCCGGCGGTGGGCGACGACGAATTCGAAAATGGCAGAGACTTTGCCACGGAATGGTTGACGTTGCCTGCCGGAGAACGCTTTACCGCATTTTGTGGAAATGACCAGTCGTGTTGCGGTTTTCTCGCGGCAATCAATCGTGCTTCAGTAAAATGCCCCGGAGAAATAAGCATTATTTCCGGATGCAATTCCGCCTTGTGCCAATGGAATTCTCAACCGGTAACGGCGGTAAATCAAAAATCGTATGAAAGCGGCTATATTGCGGCCGATTCATTAATCAGCCTGCTTGATAACAAAAAAAGCCTCGCGGAAGTGAAAGAGATATTGCGGCGGCAATGTAAACCTTTGGAGCTGATAATCAGAGATACGACGGGGCAAGCACCGGTTTTTAAGTAAAGAAAAGTGGAAGGCAAGGGGGATGTTTTATGAGCATTAACTTTGAAAAATATTCGCATCGCATTTTACAACTGCGGATGAGATTCAATTTTACATTGATTGAATTGCTTATAACGATCGCCATCATTGCGATTTTGGCCGCAATGCTGCTGCCTGCCTTGAACAAGGCCAGGGCCACCGCCAAGGAATCATACTGCGGCGGCAATTTAAAACAGATCGGCATGGGCATGGAAATGTATGGCAATGACAGCGGCGACTGGATGCCGACGGGGCTGTATTATTCTGCCGCCAGCATCGGTTATATCAGCAGCGAATCCAGTCCTTACTGCTCATGGTGTTACAAATTATCGTCTTATGTCGGGATGAAATGGCCTGCCACCAGCGCGTCTTATCCGCTCGGCGGATCGCCGGTTTTCTATTGTCCCGCCGCGAAAGAGCCGGAGTATTATTACGGCACCGCGGGCCTGCCGTCTAAAAAGACCTTGTATTACTTAAGTTACGGCATCAATCGGGCTCAATATGAGTTCCGTTCCCCCCAGACAACTACCCTTACCGACTGGCAGACCGTAAAAATAAATCAAATTAAAAAACCGGCTTCGTTTATGGCGGCTGCCGATTTTGAGTTCATTTTCACCGGTTATGTGGATGGCAACAATTGTTCCGGAATCGTCGGTTGCGGAATAGGGAACAGTTCTAATTCGCTCTATTACGGCAACCCGGCCGGATTTGCCTATCGTCACGGTCAAGGGCTGAATATGCTTTTTGCCGATAAGCATGTGTCTAAAAAGGCTCAGCGCACCGACGGTTTTCCGCACGATTTTTATATGGTTGAAAAAGGAACTTCGGCCGCATACTACTATTAATATTTGAATTCGTAAATAACGGAATGGATTTTGCAACTTAAATCAGGAAGGAAAAAAAATGAAAACAACAACTCCGGACAAGAACTTGAAATCGCAGTTTTTCACACTCATTGAACTCCTCGTGGTGATCGCCATCATCGCCATCCTCGCCTCATTGCTGCTGCCCGCACTGAATACCGCCAGAGAAAAGGGCAGGCGTTCCGTATGCACCAGCAATATTAAGAATATTTATTCGGCGGAGTTAATGTATACCGTGGATTCAAGTGATTATATAACGCCCATTTCGCCGGGCAAAGATACTGACGGCAATTCCGATTGCTACTGGACAAACCTTCTCAGTTCTTATCTTAGTTTTAAAGGCAACACCAGAAATCTGTTCACCGCCAATATCGTTCCGTCAAAGTCCGTTTATTTTTGTCCCAGCCAGATTCCCCAGTCACAACAGCAGGGCACGGGAACTCCCTGCAGTTGCCCGTCATACGGGTTAAACGGTTATTTAGCGGGCGGCGGCGTCACTCCCGGCGTCGGTTCTGGAAAATCAGCCAAACTTTCAGTTATATCCGGCATTCGCAAGCCCGTGACATTCTTCGCGGATACGGAATATAACGGTCAACCCGACAAAGGGTATCGCACTCTGACCTCCTCCTATTTTACCGCAAGACATACCGGAAGCTTTAATATTGGTTGGTCAGACGGGCATCTGAGCAATACCAGCACGGCATGGGCATTGGCGAATGCCACTTCCGGACAGGATGTTCTGGGATATACGGTAGTCGGGGTGAAATACTGGCAGTGATGAGGATGGCAAACAAAAATTTAAATTATCTGTAATAAAAAATTAATTCAGGAGATGGAAGTGAAAAAAGGAATAATCGCCTCATGTTGTCTGATGTTGATGTGGTTTGGCGTCACCGCCGCCGGGCAGAATGAGGCAAAGTCCCCGGATGCAAAGTTTAAGAATATAAGTTGGAATGAACGCCGGGAATGGGTTGAATCCATTACGCCCAGCCCGTACTGGAAGGAGCAGGCAAAACGCGGCTGCATTGCCCCGGTGCTGGGGGTTCCGACGATGATGGTTGGAGACAGGCCGTTGCCGGTGCTGGGCTCTTATGTCGGAGATTTATATCTCAACTATGGTCTCAAAAAGGCATCCGTCAACTACCATAATGCCCTTGCTGACGCCATGGCCAAAGGCGGGGCCGACTATCAAGTTTTGTATCTGCCCATCTATCTGCCTAAAGGGGTTGTTGACTGGCAAACGGCGCAGGCCTCGGCCAAAGAACACATGCGCAGGAATCCGAATGTGCATTTTTTCCTGCGGATATGGTTTATTGTAAACCGGGAAGAATTCGCGCGGCAGAATCCGGGACACATGACGGAATTTGAAGACGGATCGGAAGCGTACTGGAGCACCGCCGGGACTAAAAAGGAACGTTATTCTTACGCGTCAAACGTATGGGAACGGCAGGCTTCGGAATGTCTGGTCAAAATGGTGCGGGAAATGGAGAAACAACCTTTTGGCGACCGGATTTTTGCGGCTTTCGTTACTTTCGGGGTAAGCGGGGAAGGCGGCTGGTGGTCGGAATTCAACTGGCGGGAGCACGGGATAGATTACAGCCCGGCAATGCAGGACTACTTCCGGCAATATGTCCGCAACAAATATAAAGATGCGGCAACGTTACAGAAGGCCTGGAACAATCCTAAAATAGCCTCATTCAATGATGTTTTCATTCCGACAATGAGCGAACGCGGAATTGATGAGCCGACCTCTTGTGATGAAAGTGCGTATAAAATCCCCGCCGGGTTCGGGCATTTCCTGAATCCGCAGGCGGCTGGCGGACAGAAGGTCGTTGATTTTGAAATGGCAATGTGTAATGTTATGCAGGAACGGCTGGCATATTTCTGTGAGGTCATCAAGCGCGCCAGTGACGGGAAACTGCTGACTGGCGGGCTTCATTCCCCGCCCTTTTCCGCAACCGTAATTCATTGGTCCGGTCCCGGCGGCTGGAGTGCAATATTGGAATCGCCTTATATTGATTTTATGGGACATCCCTGGCCGTATGAAAACCGGGGCCTGGGAGAAAGTCTTTGCTTCCGGGGGCCGGTCAATTCCATGGCGCTGAAAAATAAATGTTTTTGGGTGGAATGCGACACCCGCACCAGTTCGGTGAAAAACATAGAACGGAAATACGGGGCGCCGTTAAATGTAAAAGAAGACGTGGAGGTATTGCGCAGGGATTTTGCCCGCCTGGTCACTGAGCCGGCGCACGGCTACTGGTATGAGATCACTTTCCCGTGGTTTACGGAACAGGCCCAAAGAGACGCGTTGACTGAAATCGGCAAACTGAGCAATGCCGCTATGAAATGTGATCGCCGCCGCAATTCTGAAATCGCCGTCATTTATGACTGGAACAGCATTTTCTACGCTTCGGAATTTGTGGATTTCGTCGCTCTTTGCCGGCAAATGCTTCAGGAATATTCGTATATCGGCGCGGATTTTGATATGTACACCACTGGCGATATTGCGTCGCCGGAGGTATCTTCGCATAAACTCTTTATTTTTCCCAACGCGTTTTACTTGAACAATGAAACCCGGACGAAGATCGACAAATATTTAAAGCGCGACAAAAAGGTATTGTTATGGTCTTATGCGCCGGGGTTGATCAATCCCGATTCCCCGCAGCAGCTTTCGGTTAAGCATTGCAGTGAATTGACCGGGATGAACATTGATTGCATCAATCAGCGCATGAGTCCGCTGATGAAAATACACGGCAGTGATCCGATGCTTGCCAAGTGTCCGCCCGGATTTCAGTTCGGAGCTCAGCCGCGTCCTGTTTCCACCGGCCCCGGCTATGCAATTCCGGAGAAACCGTATATTCCCAAACCCATAGAGGTATTTCCGCAGTTTTATGTTGATGACAATACCGCCGTTTCATTGGCGTCATTCACGTCATCGCGGAAAACTGGCTGGGCGGTAAAAAGAATGTCTGACTGGACGTCGGTTTTCGTCGGGACATATCTCGTTTCTTCGGAAGTGCTGCGCGCGGCGGCAAGGGAAGCCGGAGTGCATTTATATCTTCAACAGGACAATGTCGTATATCATAACCGGAGTTTCCTTGGAATTCATGCAAGTCAAGCCGGCAGGAAGACAATCAGCCTCCCGGGAAAATGTGATGTCTATGACTTGTTCGAACATAAATTAATCGGGAATATGATAGATAAATTCGACGTGGACGCGGAAAAAGGCAAAACCTTGCTCTATTTCACCGGCAACGCCAAACAGGCAAAAGAACTTTTTGAAGAAAATAAGAAAAACTAAGGCGGGCTTTGCCCGCAACTCAAAAGAAGGAAGTCAGAATTCAGAATTCAGGAGTCAGAATGGAAACCGGAAATTCAAAAAACAGGGGAACAGTTGCTGTGGCGGATAACCAAATGGAGGGTTGTGCTCCGTCACAACCGTTTTTCGATCCCGGTCACGATCCCGCAGTCGCGGGACTGAGACCATCCATTAATGCAACTACTTGATAAACAGGCCGTTTAATATGACAATTTTATAATCGTTTAAAGCATATAATAAAACAAAGATACTAATTCACCATAAAACCTAAAAATTGAAGAAGGCAAATAATGAAAGTATATATAATGACCGACCTTGAAGGCATTTGCGGAGTTAACGGCTGCAGCGACGGAACCGGGAATAAAATAGTCAACGTTGAAAGCTCCTGCCGCCTGTTGACGGAAGAAGTGAATGCGGTGGTCGAGGGACTGGTTGACGGCGGCGCCAAGGAAATTATCGTGATTGACGGTCATGGCGGCAGTAATTCCATCCTGATCGAAAACCTGCATCCCAAAGCCAGGCTCGGCATTATCGGCGGCGGGCTTGCTCCGGTAACTTACTTTCTGGACAGTTCATTTGCCGCCTGTCTGCAAATCGGCGCTCACGCCATGGAGGGAGTGGCAACCGGTTTTCTGAACCATACCTTTGACAGCCATGCCGTAGCCAATATGTGGCTGAATGATATGCCGGTGGGGGAAATCGCGATAGGCTCGCTTTGCGCCGCCTATTTCAATGTGCCGACGATTCTGGTCAGCGGCGATAAGGCCGCCTGTCAGGAAGCGGTTGATTTTCTGGGCAGGATTGAAACCGTCGTGACAAAAGCCGCTTCCAGCCGGTATGCCGTGGTTAACCGGAACCCCGCGGAAGTATGTCAGGAACTGCGTAAATCTTCGGAACGGGCATTTTTGAACAGGGACAAGTATCCTGTTAAGAAAATTGCTCCCCCCTGTCGGCTGAAGATACAGTTGATGTGTCCGAATCAGGCGGACGAGTATGAAAAACGCGGCGCCAAACGGGTTGACCATCAAACGGTAATTTTGCAAAGCGACGATTTCATTGATCTGCTGGCGCAGCGCGTCGGCTGGGCCCCCGGTATTCATAATCAGCGTTTCGCAATAAGCGGAAACTAAGAATAATTTGAATATCCAATATCCAACAAGGAATATCCAACATTGAACTTGACCGGCTGCGCCGGAACTTTCCTTGTCAGGCGCTCCGGCCTGACTTTGGAGTGCGGCGACCCTGCGCCGCTTTGGTTTTGCTATAGAACTTCCGTATTCCAGTATCGGCGGAATATTTGTGATGGCATACCCAGTCTAAAGCGGCGCAGGGTCGCCGCACTACAAAGATTGCTTCGCAATCATAAAGCGAGGATAAAAATACAAATTCCTATATGATCAAGTTCTTTTTGTGCGATTACTTATCTCATTATGGTTTGACATTTTTATTATCCCGGAGGGATAACACGTTTATAGCAAAATCAATCAAAATACACCTGCGACCCTGTCAGGGTCGAACAATCCGCGGCCTTTTGTGCTATAAGCGTTTGATGCCGTCGGCATCATCTGAACTTTTGTATTTCGCTTTTCCTTCATCGGTTGGATATTCTCCCGCTTCAGCGGGATCCCGCGGCTGCGGGACGGATATTGGATATTCGTTCTATAAACCATAAATTCCAGGAAAGACCACAAAAGTAAAAAGTATTTGTATTTCGCTTTTCCTTCATCAGTTGGATATTCCTTGAACTGAGCCGCATTTGCGGCGAGAAATACGGAAAAAACAGTAATTTTGCTGGCGTTTTGACAATAAAAAAGATACCGTTCTTTAAACACAAACCCGGGCAAGCAGCCCGAAAGGACGGTATCCATGTTAAAATTA
>CAIKZE010000480.1 GCA_903831825.1 uncultured Lentisphaeria bacterium
AAGGCGACTAAGGCTGAGTTAAAAAAACTAGCCGTGATCCACAACGATACGCTTGGAAAGTGGAACTACACCATCATGCCAAGAGCAGAGGGAGCCGGGCAGTAGAAAATGTGATTTTGTTTTTGTGTCGATCCTTAGTTCTAGTCTGCGACTGGGGGAACGGCGGCGAGGCGCTGATGAGTCTCGATAAAAGCCTCTTTAAGAATGACGCGAAACTTAAGGCGAAGGACATGGAGAGCGGAGCATCGCTGCCTGTGACCGCTGAAGGCAAGGTGAAATTCAACATTAAACGGCATGATTTCAAGCTGATCCTTGTTGAAGAAGGCAGCCCGGAGACAAAATAAACAAGGCAAGGCATGAGGACGAGTTCTTCGCGCCGCCCGAGGAATGCAATATGAAACTTCAAACAACTGCCTTCATCGCATCATGCGTTCTTTGCCTGACTGCATTTGCCGATGAAAATCCATCTTCCGCGCTTCTTTCAATTGGAAACCCGGCAATTGAAAATGTTATTTCAAAATTTAATAATGATCTAATATTCCATGCCGCATTTGATGAAATGCCCGCTGCTTCCATCTCCAATGGAAGCAGCGGGCCTGAAACGCAGAAGGATATTGAATACGGTCCTGGAAAATCAGGCAAGGCCTTGTCTAATGGAATGATAGCCTTTGCCGGACAGGAGAATCTGGACAGCCTGTCCGGAACTGCAATACTCTGGGTCGAAATATACCGGACGAATCCATCGGCAAAGAATGAGACCGCTTTCTTCCCGCTGGATATAAGAATTTATGACGACAAAAGAAAATCTGCGGCTATGTTCAGAATTGGTAAAATGGATTCGAAAAACAATGCCAGGATTTATTCCTATTTTCAGGAGGGCGGCGGCGGAGTTGGATGTACCGTCAGAACAGTTTACTGCGGTAACTCCTTGAACTGGGAAAAAAGTAAATGGCATCTTCTGGCTTTCGCCTGGAATCCCGGCTGTATTCAGATGTCCCTTGACGGACAGCCTTTCGTGAAAGACAATGCCATGCCTCTTATATCGGGTAAGGCTGTTCAAATAATAATTGCGGCGGTTTCACCGCAGAAAGCAAAAGCCGCCGTATCTGTCGATGAGGTAATGGTTTTCAACCGTCCGCTTTCGGATGACGAGATAAACTGGATATGGAACTCAATGGGCAAATATGAGCCGTTGCATTGACAAAAATATAACCGTAAAGTGGATATCGGCCACGAAAAACAATGTTGATTCAAAAATGAGAAACCAGAGGCGCAAGAGGTGGGTGAAGCCTTTTCAGGGGATGGGAATTTAGTCCGTCGGTATCCCATTTCCGTTTGTTCGGAAGAAAATCATTTTTTTCGTGCGTCCCGATGGTGACAAAATGGCTAATCATAGTCGAATGTCAGACTCCGATTCGGTAGATAGGTTCAAAAAACAGGGAAACTTTAGTTAAGGAATCTGATTTAATATGAATACTCTTTTAGCGGCGGCGGAAAGAACCGCGAACTGGATGATAGTAAATCAACCGGTTGACCGGCTGGACGCCAATAAAGGCCGGACCATCAACAGTTACAGCGCGGAAAGCGGTGAATTTCAATTTACCACCAGTTGGCAGACCGGCGGCGTATGCATGGGGCTGCTGTCCATGTATAAACGCACCGGGGAAAAATTGTACCTTGACCGGGCTGAACTTGCCGGCAGATATGTCATGAGTCTCCAGGTAATGGATCAGCGTCAACCGCGCTATTATGGGGCAATCCGGGAATGCACGCCGCAATCCATGGAGTTCTGTCCCCGCGACGCCACCACTGCCGCCTGGGCGCTGGTATGGCTTTACGAAGCAACCCGCAATCCGGAATATCTTGACCGGGCGGTTTTATTCGGCAACTGGCATCTGGAATACGGCATGTATGACGGCTGGCCGCTGTGGGCCGTTTTAATGGATGGGCAGGGCGATCTTCATGCCAAAGGCTCATTCCAGTCCGGTACCGGACTCTTCTATCACGACCTGTTCATGGTCAGCGGCGATACCCGATATATTAATTACGGCATGAAACCGATTGCCCGGCGTTACCGGGATGAATTTTTCAATCCGGACGGCAGTATTGTCGTAGCCCGTGATATTTTCAGCAACCAGGACAAATCAGGTCAAAAGATGGACTGCTGCGAATTCGACATGCATCAATACAATGATGATTTCGGGAATGCCATGCTCCAGACGGCCGCTGATTTATTCGGCGACGAAAGTTACCGGGAAGCAGCATTGAAATTTGCCCATTGGCTGGCGGACCATCAAGATGCTGACGGTGGATTCCGCAACAATAAAATTCCTTCCGCGGTTGCCATGGGATTGATTTATTTTCATGATCTTGGCAATTTTTACCAGGACAAAAAATTATTGGCGGCTAAAGACAGAACCCTTCAGAAATTATTATCCATGCAGTTTAGCGGCACCGGAAATCAGCGGCTGGACGGCGGCTTCAAAGAAGCCGAAAGCCTTCCCGGAGAATTCTGCGTGAATATGCGCACCTCAATGTATGCCCTGATCGCATTGTTGAAAATTGAAAGCAATCCGGGAAACATATGGCTGGGGAGAAACAACCGGAAATTCAATGATCGGCTGTGGTCGCTTAAAACAGAACCGTATGTATTTAAATGGTAAAAAATGGTTTGCCTTTTACGAAATAAAAGGGAAATAAAAAAATGAAAATATTTCAGAAAGAACCACTTTTAAACACTAAACTTTTACTTTAAATTAATGAAAGCGTATTATGAAAAAATATGAAATTTCCTTTCCTAGTTCAAACTCCGCCACTTATCCCAAAATGATTACCGTGCTGATAATTGCGCCGGATAAAATAAACAGTGAAACCGGAGCCATGCTGTTCACGCACGGGTGGGGCGGCAGCCGGTTTCAGCACCAGGATAAAATGGAATATACTGTAGAGTTGTTCAATCTGGCTTGTATTTCAGTTGAGTATCGCCAGAGCGGCTATGATTTTGACCCGGTGAAGGGTTTAGGCGCATATCTGCCTTATGATGCGAGTTTCTATCAAGTGGCGGATGTGCTCAACGGCTTGCGCGAAGTTTTAACGCTCCATCCGGCAATTGATCGGAGCAGGCTTTTTCATTACGGCGGCAGCCAGGGTGGCCATATTGCGTTATTAAGTTCTATTTTTGCGCCGGATACTTTTGCGTTTGTATATAGCTCCTGCGCACTGGTAAAATTAACCGAAGATATTCAGTCCTGGGCCGGACGGACGTTTGCCGACTTCGAATTGTCAGTTCGCAATGTGACGGAACATGCGGCAATGATTCAATGTCCGCTGTTTATGGAACACGGAACGGCGGATGTGGCAGTCCCGCACTGTCATGCCGAAGAACTGGAAAAGAGGTTGCGGGAACTCGGCAAAACTTTAAAAATCAAGTACTATGAAGGCGGCGACCACGGCCTGGAGCCGACGATCTCCAAACTGGAAGCGTTTAAGGCGATGGCGCCGGAACCGATGCAACAATTAAAGAACTCCCGTCCTGACAATTTTATGTCCGGCAACAAAATAAAAATCGACTGCGGCTCAAAAATTCTGGTAATTGACTGGTCTCTAGAATCTCAATCGCCGGAACTCCTGAAATGGGAATCCAAAAAATTGATCGGGATATCCTGCTGTGCGATTGATGCGGACAACCTGCCATCCAACAACTCCTAAACTTTTACAAATCAGGAATAAACAGGAGATAAATATGAATTTATTGAAGGTTTGTCATGGGAAGAAACCACTTGAGTTCCCTCATTTTCCAACACGTCATCAAGCAGTCGTGTGGCGCAACTGGGGAACGGTTCCAGTGGAAAATATCGCACGGGCAGTTGGCGCCGGCAATGAAGATGTTTTGAGGACAGGCGCTGAGATGGGTTTACGGAATAACCCCGGCGTGACGGAATTATGGCTGGAGAGGGGCTATAACACCATTATCCGCGACAACTGGCATCTGCTTCCTTACGACCAACTTTTGACTTTGCTGGGATGGACTCCGGAAAAACTGGCGATCATACTCAAGGAGGACGACTTTCTATGGTTGAAACTGGGGGCAATGAAACCGGAGGTAGAACCGGTTGTTTTCCGGGCGCTCACGAAGGAAGAGCGTGTCCGCACCGAGGAAATTTACATGCAGATAGAAAAGCATTTTCCCGGACGCGACGACGAGATGCGGGAAAAGCCATTTGATTTTTTGAAGACCTTTTCCATGCCGCATGAAGAAGAAATTAAAACCACGAATGTCTCGGACAAGCTGAACTTAGTCTATTCGTATTCGGCGCTTTATGGGGATCCTCTTTTTGATCCAGCTCTGAATCCTTATCCCGATGGCTTGTTGGAGAGTCTGGCGAAAAAAGGGGTGAACGGGATATGGCTGCAAGGAATTTTATACCATCTCCATCCATGGAGGCTCGGTCCGGAATTGTGTGCGGGGTATGAGAAACGAGTGGATAACCTGAACAAGCTGATACAACGCGCGGCGAAGTTTGGCATGGGTGTCTACCTGTACATCAATGAGCCTCGAGGTCCGTCACTAAGTTTTTATGAGAGACATCCGGAATTGAGGAAGGATTTTCTCGGGATTGAATATCCGGAGCGTGACGGTACGACAATGTGTACGTCAAAAGTCACGGTGCGGGATTATCTGGAAAATGGAATGACATGGTTGTTCAAAAATACTCCGGGGCTGGCAGGAGTGTTCACAATCACGATGTCAGAGAACCCGACAAACTGTTATTCGAAAGTGCCTCCCGTGCAGGGACGGTTAATAACCGAATGCCCGCTATGCAAAGAACGCCATCCCGAGGAGGTCATTGTAGAGGTCAACCGTATCATTGCAAAAGCAGCCGGCAACGTGGATTCCAGGATCAGGGTGATCGCATGGGATTGGGCATGGACCAGGGAATGGATTCACAAAGCAATAAACCTTCTGCCGGAAGATATCACCCTCATGTGTACAAGCGAGGCTGAAATGGCGGTAGAGATAGGAGGAGTCAAGGGCAAGGTAGGCGACTACACAATCTCGCAACCAGGCCCCGGAGAAAGGTCGATCGCCGCGTGGGAACACGCCAGAAAGCGCGGCATCAAAGTAATGGCAAAAATTCAGATCAGCACCTCATGGGAGTGTGCGCCTGTCCCCTATATCCCTGTCCCGACACTTGTTGAAAAGCATCTGAATAACTTGAAAAAACTGGGAGTGGACGAATTCATGCTCACCTGGACCATGGGCGGCTATCCATCAATAAATATGGATATCCTCATGAAAAGCTACGATGAGATGCTATCGGAAAATTTCGGGGCGGCAAAAAATGGGTGGATAGACAAAGCGCTCAGGAAGTTCGGGGAGGCTTTTCAAGAGTATCCTTTCGGACACGGCGTTGTTTACTTTGCCCCTCACAACCCAGGCCCGATGAATCTGTTGTTTGAGTCTTCCTCAGGTTACTTCGCCACCATGGTCGGATTTCCATACGACAACTTGGAACGCTGGAGAAATCATTATCCGGAGGACGTTTTCGAGAGCCAGTTCGAGAAACTCAGTCTGAAATGGAAAGAGGGGCTGGAAATCTTGAATCTGGCCTCGGTAGAAATTCCGCACTACAGGAAAAATAATTTTGATGATCTTGATCGTGTAGCCAGGGCGGTCTACTGCCATTTTAGAAGTGCATATTTGCAAATAGCATTCGTCAGACTCAGGGAAAAAAAAGAGGCCGATTCAGGCCGGAGAATTTTAAACATTCTGCGCGAAGAAATTCAACTGGCAAAATCGCTGTGTGACATAATGAAGATTGATTCACGGATAGGCTTTGAGGCATCAAATCATTACGCCTACACAGTGGAGAATTTGATGGAAAAAGTCTTAAACTGCGAGTATTTGCTCTCTCGGTTTGCCTTGTAACTGTTCCCAGGCTCATTCCATAAAATTTATGTTAAAATGACACTTGATAATCATGCAGCGGGTAAAAATGAGCCCTTGCATTGACAAAAACATAACAGTAAAATGGATATAGGGCATGAAAAACAATGTTGATTCAAAAATGAGAAACCAATGGCGCAAAAGGAGGGTGAAGCCTTTTCAGGGGACGGGAATTTAGTTCATCGGGATCCAATTTCCGTTTGTTCGGAAGAAAATCATTTTTTTCGTGCGTCCCGATGGTGACAAAATGGCGAACCATAGAATACGCGGTTCGGTAACAGGTTCAAAAAAACAGAAAAAGTTTGGATTTACAAAAGAGGAAACATGACATGAAAAAGATATATCTTTTCTTGCTAAGCACATTGCTGATAGTCTGCACTGTCAGCGCCACTGTTGTTAATGTTAGAACTTGTGGTGCGGTTGGAAATGGCACTACCGATGATACCCAGGCTTTTATAACTGCAATAGCGGCGGCCAGCACCAATACCGGTAATACGGGAGGAATTTTGTATATTCCGGCTGGACGGTATTTAATTACACAGACATTAGTTCTTGATCGCGCCAGAGGCTTGATCATAGAGGGTGAGGGTTCAATGGGATACTGCGCTAATTTTTCTGCTTCCTATTGCACTCAATCTGTCCTGATCTGGGGCGGGATGGCTGGCGGAACATTGATGCAAGCGTCCGGAACGTATTCCTGCAGCATCAGAGATTTGGCCTTTGCAGGCAAGCAATATGGCGGTTCTGATGCAAATCGCGCCGGGATTCTCTTTCTTGCAGTCAGCGTTACCGGCTTTGGCAATATTATAAACCACTTTGAGAATCTTTCGTTCACCGACGCCATTACTGGAATTCAACTTGGCGTAAATGTTTCAGACTCCTGTAATTCCGATATGAGTTTCGCCTTTGTTAATTTTAGTAATCTCGATGCTGCGGTTCGCGTAAAAAATAATCAAGGTTGTGATTTGCTGTTCAACTACAGTTTTGCCTTAAATTGCCAAAAAGTTTTTGAAATGGAAAGATCAGGCAATATCATGGTCAATAACCTGCAATGCACCAATTGCCCTCTGGTGGTGGAAGTGTTGGGGGGAGGCAGAACCTGCGGGACATATCTGTTTAATAATGTAAGATTGGAAGCTTCAGACGGGGGAGCGTCTAGCCGCTCTCAGCTCCTGAGAAGCTATCCGATTGCCGGGACGGCCATGATTCGATTCATCAACTTTCAAGATGCCCAGTGGGCATGGTATGAAAACCCTGGTGCGCAAAATATCCCGTTATGTGATGTCGGACCGTACACCACGGTGGTGTTTGACACCTCAATATTCAATTCATATGTGGCAAGCATCACAGGCAGCGCGACCAATCCGGCAACTGTAATCCTTAATAATTGCTATTTGGATTATGTATCTCCGGACAATATAACATACTTGTGTTTGACGGCAAATACTTACGGTTATTATAAAATGACTGACTGCCGGGACTGGGCCAAGATATGGAAAAACAGATCCAAATGGCCAGCGGATGCGGATATGAGGTAAAGTGGAATGAGAAATACGCCGGAACTCTATTATGAGTTCCGGCGTCCGGAGTAAAATATTTAAGACAAATATATAAAGCTAATGAAAAGATTATTGAATTTAAGGATTGGATGATGACTGGAAAAGAACGGACATTAAATGCGCTTGAACGCAAACCGCCGGTTGATCAATTGCCGGTTTGTGACAGTTTATGGGTGGAAACTCTCAGAAGATGGATTGCCGAAGGCCATATTTCCGCCAATGAGAATAGCGATGATCATTTCGGATTTGATATCATGCGCGGATGCGGTCTGAATTCAACTGCCGATCCCGGCTTTAAAAACGTCATTCTTGAGGAGAGTGATACTTCAATGCTTCAACTCAACGGTAATGGCGCCACTCTGAGAATTCCTAAAAATTCCACAGGGACTCCGGAGCATGTCGGTTTCTCCGTGAAAAGCCGTCATGACTGGGAGGAAAAGATCAAACCGTTTCTAATAGATATTGACCGCAGAAGAATACCGTCGCAAATCTACAGGGAACAGAAGAAGCGCGCGGACGAAAAACAGTTGTTCCTTACCGTCGGCGGACTTGCTCCGTTTGAACAGATGCATCCCGTATGCGGTCACGAAAATCTGCTGATGGGAATGGCGCTTGACCCGGACTGGATCATGGATATGGTGGAAACCTATGTCAACTTGACTATAAATCATTTTGAAATTATTTTCCACGAAGACGGTCTGCCGGATGCCGTGTGGTTGTCGGAAGATCTCGGATTTAAGGACCATCCTTTCATGTCACCGGCAATGTACAAGGAATTGCTTTTGCCCGGTCATAAAAAGCTTTTCGATTTCTTTCATTCCAAAAAACTTAAAGTTATTGTGCATTCCTGCGGCTACGTTGAACCGCTTGTGCCATGCTTGATAGAAGCCGGAATGGATTGTCTCCAGGCGATGGAAGCCAAAGCTGGAATGGACATGCCAAGGCTTTTTAAAAACTACGGAGATAAAATTTCATTCTGCGGTAACATTGATGTGACCATAATGCTGAAGAATAACATAGAAGAACTGGAAAAGGAACTTCGGAGAAAGATACTTCCTGTGATAAAAAATGGCGGCGGTTACATCCTCCATTCCGATCATTCCATTCCCCCGCAAGTAGATTATGAAACATTTCGTTTTTTTGTTGATGAAGGAAGAAAACTTATCAAATGAAAACGCCGGAAATAAACAGAAATTTTGCGAGATTATTATGACTGATCGCCAACTTATAGATAAATTGCCGCTGGGCGCTAATCCCGCCCCCCTTGCGTATTCTCATTTTCCAACCGGACATCAGGCGGTTATCTGGAGAAACTGGGAACTTGTGCCGGTAAGCAGACTGGCTGACGTTCTGCGGACAACAGAAAATCAAATCTGCAAATGCGCAGAAGAAATGGGTTTGCCGGTTCCGCCCGATGTGGAAGATTTATGGCTTACCAGAGGGTATCTTACCATCATCAGAGCCAACTGGCATCTTTTGCCATATGAACAGCTTCTGGCGCTTCTCGGCTGGATGCCGGAAGAACTCGCCTTCACTCTGAAAGAGGAAGACTTTCTCTGGACTAAACTCGGCAATTTGAAGCCTGCCGCCCAGCCCGTTTACTACAGGCCGCTAAATGAACATCAGGCCGGGCAAACCAGACAGATAAAAGAAATTATTAAAAAACATTTTGGTTCCCTGATGCATACGGAAAAACCTTTCGGGTTCATAAGGAAATTTAAAGATGGGATCAGGAAATGCGAGTCCGTAATCAAAAATAGCAAGGTTTCGAAAGCCGGTTTTGATCTGCTGTTTATTTATTCATATTCTGCGGTTTACGGAGATCCGCTACTGCATCCGGAACTTGATCCGTTTCCCGATGGAATGCTGGAAGGTTATGCCGAAATGGGCGTGACAGGTATCTGGCTGCCGGTAATTCTTTACACTCTTTATCCATTGGCAAACGCTCCTGAATTTTCAAAAGGCTGGGAACAAAGGATAAAAACGTTAAGAGCGCTTGTCGAAAGAGCGGCAAAATATGGGCTCGACGTGTATTTATACCTCAATGAGCCGCGGGGAATGGGCAACGGCTTTTTCGATAAATATCCTGAGTGGCGCGGTGTATTTCATGACGGCGTGGATAATTACGCTTTGTGCACTTCCAATAAAGCTGTTCTGGATTATTTAAAGAATGCTTCAGCACATGTGTTTAGAGAGCTCCCGGAACTTGCAGGCGTTTTTACGATAACATTTTCCGAAAATCCGACACATTGTTATTCGAAAGGCCAAGGGCACAATTGTCCATTATGTTCAAAACGAACTATGCCGGAAGTTATAGTGGAAGTCAATAAAGCGATTGAAGAAGGAGTTCATTCCGTCGCCCCTTCGGCGAAAGTCATAGTTTGGAATTGGGGGACATGGTTTCCGGAATGGGATCACGAAGCCATTGATATGCTGCCGGATAAAGTTGAATTCATGGCGGTAAGTGAAAGTTGCAAGCCGCTTAATATTGGCGGAGTCAGGAATGAAATCTATGATTATTCAATTTCACAGCCGGGCCCCAGCCCGAGCAGCGTTGAACTATGGAACCATGCAAAAAGGAGAGGCCTGAAAACCGTTGCAAAAGTGCAATTGAATAATTCCTGGGAATGCGCGTCAATGCCTTATATCCCTGTTCCCTATCTGATAAAAGAGCATTTAGACAATTTGAAAAAGGTGGGGATCGACGGATTGATGTTAAGCTGGACATTCGGCGGATACCCCGGCGGCAACCTTGAACTGCTTAGGAAAACCCCTGAAGAAATGGCCCTTGATAAATTCGGCATGAAAGCCGCGCCTTATATAATTGAAGCATGGAAATTATTCAGCAATGCATTCAGAAATTTTCCATTTCATGTTACGGTCTTGTACAAAGGTCCGCATAATTACGGTCCCATGAATCTGTTATATCCGGAGCCTACCGGTTATAGTTCAACCATGGTCGGCTTTCCTTATGATGATCTTGACGGCTGGAGGGCAAACTATCCTGAAGATGTATTTGAAATGCAATTCAAGCTGCTTAGCGAAGAATGGAGAAAAGGGTTGGATTTGCTTTGCGAGTCCGGAAAATATGTGGATGAAGATAAAGCAAATAATTTTACCGACTTGAAGAATGTGGTCGTCGGAACGTTCTGTCATTTCAGGAGCACCTATTTGCAGATAAGGTTTGTGCGGATACGGAATAACAAAGACAAGTTATCTCAGCGGGAAATCATCGACATACTGGATGAAGAAATTCTTCTTGCTGAAAAGCTCCACGAAATCGTTCTGAAAGACTCAAGAATCGGTTTCGAGGCGGGCAATCATTATGCTTATACCGCCAATGATTTATGTGAAAAAGTCATTAATTGCGAAAATCTGAAAAGATTTTATCAGGTAAAATTCAGATTATTATTTAAAAACCGGCGGCAGCGGGTTTTTAATGACGAGGCGGCAATCCTGCCGGCTACTTAGAACTTTGTAACGTCCCGGTAAATTCATGACAAGATAATGCATCAACAAATAAAAGGTATTAAAGGTATGAACATAACATTTATAGGCGGCGGGTCATTAAGAATACTGCCGATCATGCGTTCCCTGCTGGATAATCATAAGCTTTTTGAAGACGGAAGCATCCGTCTGGTCGATTTGCGCCTGGACCGGGCAGAGGCCGTGGGCCGTATGATCATGCGTTGCCCGGAGTTTAAGAATGTCAACTGCCGGGTGCTATGGACGTCGAATCTGACGGAGGGATTGGAGGGGGCGGACGTTCTTTATGTGACAATGGCGATAGAACGGGAGCCATCACTGACGCTAAACAAACGGCTTTCCACCGAATATGGCGTCTGGACTTCAGACAACCTTTCGGCCAACGGGGCGTTTCTGGCGGCGCGCGGCGCAAATGCCATTATGAGTTTTGCGAGGGCAATGGAAAAATGCAGTCCGGACGGAGTTATGCTGATCTTCGCCAATCCCGTGGCTGTTTTCAGCGCAATGGTCAATACCCATACTAAAATAAAGGCTTTGGGCATTTGTGAGGGATTCCACAATCATAAATGGGATTTGCCGCGCATAGTTTACGGCGAGAACAGGCACGACGACAACATTGACGCAGTAGCGGCAGGAGTAAATCATCTGTCATTCATTTTGCGCGGTTCGTGGAACGGACGCCCGCTCAAGGATATTATGGACGAAAAGCTCCTGCGTGACAATTGGAGTTTGCCGGAAATGGGACTGCCCCCGATTACCATGCGGGCCATGGAGTTGATGCGTCGCTTATACAAACGTTTCGGAACCATGATCTTTTCCTCGGAAATTGATTCTTTCGCCAATATTGATGCCTTCTCCAATGTTTTCGAGTCGGAGCAGGCACAGAGGAGACCGCATGAGCTTCAGCCGGGAATTTCGCCGGAAATTCTGGCCGCACGGGCAAAAGCCGAAATTGATGCCCGTTACGACGACTTTTTCAAGTATGTAAAAGGCTCTGATGATTCAATCTGGCGGGCTCCATACCCTGAAAACCTTTTTTTAGGGAAAAACAGCCACGATGTTGCGGATCCTGTCCTGGCGGCAATGGACGGCGGGAAGAAATTCCGGATTGTCGCTAGCATGCCGAATTGGAACGTCGTCAAAGGATTTCCCGAAAACGCGGCATTAGAGTACACAATGGATATTCAAGGGCAGAATATAACTCCGGTTGCAGACCAGTATGTTCCGGCGCCGTTCCAGGGGTTGATTTCAGGCTTGTCGGAATATCAGACAATTCTGGCGGATGCCGTTGCCTTCAATGATCCCAGGCTTTTCGCCGACGCCTTGGAAGCATACCCGATAAAACGCGCTGATCCCAAACGGCAGGAGTACTATTGCCGGATGCTGGATATTTACAGTGATATTCCGGCACCATATCAAAAAGCCCGCGACTATTTCAAATGGTAATGCCAGAGCCGACTGAAAATGTCCCGATTTTGCCGACAGACAATAGTATTTCTAGCTCTAGCGAGAGGAAAAAAGCATGAAGATATGGAATAAAAAAGAGTTGTATAAGACTCCAAATATCTGTCTTGCGAAGGAATTTCAGGAGTCGGGAGTCAAGTCTTTTTACTATAAGGGATTACCGTATAAAGGCAAACCAACTGAAGTTTACGCATTATGGTATGCCTGAAGGAGGCGGCTGGCCGGCGGTTGTGCTGGTTCACGGAGGCGGAGGCACAGCTTTTGCGCAATATGTTAAATGGTGGAATCAACATGGCTATGCCGCGATAGCAATGGACCTTGAAGGCCATTTGCGGGATCAGACTAAACAAACTCAAGACCGCCCGGCTGTCGGCAGACACGGTCCCAGTCGAGATAATATGTGGGATGATATAGACAAGCCTGTTGAAGAACAGTTGTTTTATCATTGTATCGCCCAGGTTGTGCTGGCGCATTCTTTGATCCGGTCTTTTCCTGAAGTAAATCCAGAAAAGACCGGAATTGTAGGAATTTCCTGGGGTGGAGTTATCACCTGCTTGGCAATTGGGGGGGGATGGCCGTTTTAAATTTGCCGTCCCTGTCTATGGTTGCGCAGCTCTGGTTGATTCTGACGGAACTTTCGGTGACGGTTTAAAAACGAAAACGCCTGAACATCTGAAACGTTTTATGGAACTGTGGGAAGGCTCTGGATATCTGCTAAGCTCAAAAGCGCCAATTCTTTGGATTAACGGTACTAATGATACACATTTCCCGCTGGACTCCTGGCAGATATCCATTAACATGGTAAAAGAGCGGAGTATGCAGCGCACAGAAATTCGCATGCCCATGGGCATGACGGATTTATGTCCGCCGAAGCGGTGGTGTTTGCGGATGGAATCATGAAAGACAGTACCGAACTGCCCGTAATAGGAAAGATTAAACACAACGGGAATCAAGTATCGCTACAGGCTAAATGCGTAAAAAGAATAGTCAAGGCTGAGTTGTGTTACACGACAGATCGAGGCAAGCATCCTGACCGTTTGTGGAAAAGTATTCCGGCGAATATTTACGATGAAACCATTTCCGCATCTCTGCCAGAAAGTTTTACGGCGTTTTTCTTTAATGCAACCAGTGAAGAAAACTTAATGCTAAGTTCAAAATATATTGAAAAATACAATTAACCTAAACGTAGCATCTGAAATTATATAACTGCATTAAGTCTGCTATTAATCACACAATTTTTACGACACTGTGAAACAGTTGGGACGAGACGTTTCGGAGTTTGTTCATTACTTTAACTGTGAGCATCCGCATCAGAAACTCGGTTTTCGAACTCCAGAACAGGTCGAAAAAGAATACCTTGGATAAATAAAAAGAAAAACGGTATTTGGGACTTTCTCATTCGAGTGTTCCAAATACCGTCAGCATATCAAAATGGTGGAGCATAAGAGCATTATTGATGCTCAAGTTTTTCCCTCACCTTCGTCATAAACAAGGCGTCTTGAGCTAAAAATAGTCTAATTTGACTGATTTACAGCTTGAAAAAAGAATCGCCTAAATTGGTACTTTTAGGTACTTTTAGCCCCCTAAATGGTACCGGATGGCACCACTTCTTTAACGTTTTTTTTGAGCTAATTTCCCTGCCTTAAACTCTAAGGCGTATAGGAAAGCATAAGGTAAAATACACTTCCAAATCGTAAAGTCCATCTTTTTTATTACAAAAATCATAACTGTACTTGAGCTATATCCTCAACTGTCAACCAAATAAATTCCAATGCTGTTTCTCACGGTTCAACAATAATTCACGGATAAGCATTCAGATGATATACTTGTTCACCTGGAAGGTAAATAAACGCTTCCGGATGGACTTGTCGATTTCCGATCTCAAAATAACTATGCAAAAAAACAGAGGTCAAACCATCAAAAAAACTTAACTGACGTATCGTATTACTTTTTTTTGTTGAGATCCTTCATCCCCAGTGATTTCATCTTTGTATCTAACGCCTGATAGCTTCCTAAGCCCAGTGCCTTTGCCGCATCAGTTTTTTTGTTATCTGCTTGCTTTAGCGCTCGTTCAATATAATCGCGCTGGAGTTTATCAATTTCATTTTTCATATTAAAGCCTTGTACTAATGGCATTTTTCGCAATAGTGCAGTGTCTTTACCGCTTGTGATTATTGGTAAATCATTCTTTTCAATGATATTGTCATTGGAGAAAATAACTGCTTGCCTGATAACCAGGCGCAATTCACTGATATTTCCGGGCCACAAATGCAGTGCCAATGCCTTTCTTGCTTCAGAAGAAAGTGTTTTGAATACATAGCCAGAATTTTCAGCCTTATGCTGCTTGTTGACTTCTTCCAGAAAATGATGCGCCAATAAAAGAATATCTGGAGTCTGGTCGCATAGCGGGATGGTTTCAATCGAGATATAAGCCAGCATATAATACAAATCTTCAAGGAACTCATTTTTCTTTACCAGTTCTAGTAAGTTACGGGTTGCTGTGGCGATGATTCTGAACTTGGAATTTTCAGTCTTGTCTTTTCCTACAGTCTTAAACTCACAATGGTCTTTATAATCTTTTAAAGTTTTCAATAACAACAGTTGCGTCATAAAGTTGCACTTATCGATTCCATCCAGAACCAAAGCAGCAACAAAGAATCAGAAAATTCTTCGCACTGATTCAGCCTGAAAATCCTGCTCATGCGATTTTTTTCAAGAAAAATATATTCTTCGCGCTTGTTTTTTTTGTTTCAAATATTATAAGTATAGATATTTATAATATTTA
>CAIKZE010000481.1 GCA_903831825.1 uncultured Lentisphaeria bacterium
AAGGCGACTAAGGCTGAGTTAAAAAAACTAGCCGTGATCCACAACGATACGCTTGGAAAGTGGAACTACACCATCATGCCAAGAGCAGAGGGAGCCGGGCAGTAGAAAATGTGATTTTGTTTTTGTGTCGATCCTTAGTGTCTCTTCGCTGTTCAACTTTTTCTAAACTGAATTTCTCTCACTTGCAATCTATTCATTTCCGCTTTATGCTTGAATTCATATCCAATTTCTGTTCTTGACAACCATTTACCGTCCGCTATTCTTTCGTTCTTATATGTACGATAGGCTCAACAATATGTCGACAAGGCGTGGTAACCAGGGCTTCTTCAACCAGCAAGGAAACAATTCTATCCAAGTCGTGTTCCACCGAAGTTATAGGAGCCGGATAAAGCCTGACTGCAGGAATGTTATTGAAGCCGGCCACCAGCATATCCTTTCCTATTTCGAATCCATGGCCGACCAAAAAATTGGCTCCCCCAAACGCCATATAGTCAGTCATAAAATATAGCGCGTTTACCTTGGGAAGCTCTTTAATTATTCTGGACGTACCTGTCCAGCCATTGCTGCTGACGGCAGCGGGAAAATCAGCGCTGTCAAGATCAATGGCATCTGTTGCAAAGGTATAACGTTCAATAATTTGCTCAAAAGTCAGCTCCGGCAATAACCGCTGCAGGGCAATAACCCGCGTATTATCTGTGATTAATTTATCGGCGGGACAAATCAGCCGGAAATTGCGGCCTTCATTCAAAAAAAAGCGAAGAATAGCCATTACGCCGGCGACGCTGTCACTACTAATGCGCCGTCTTTGTTTTTCGCTGAACCCCACCAGCGAGCGGCCGCTGTTTTCAATTTCCTGCTCAATTTCTAAATACCCTATTGGATTACCAAGGAAAACAAAATGTTCCACTCCGCGGGAAATCAACTCTCGCACTTTCTCCAGATTTTCTTCTGCCGAATATGCGAAACTCCTGAAATAGGTGGAATAGCCCAACTGGTCGAATTTATTCATCAGCCGGATAACCAATTTACTGATATGATCTTCTGATTCCAGATGAGCTTCCGACAACATAATCGCAACAGTATGGGTTTTCTGACCTTGCATCAGTCTATAACCAAAATTGGTGCGGTAACCTAGATTTTTAGCAATCAGCCGGACCCGTTGACGTGTTTCCTCAGAACTGTAATTACAAGGTTTATTATTAAGTATCTCCGATACCGTCGCCAGTGATAGTCCGGCTTTCGCGGCAATATCACGCAATGTACAGCTTTTGTTTTTTACTATGCTCATTTTAACGAAGTCCATTCATACGAAATTAGTTCATATGATCTATATTAGGTGATGAATAAACTTTTGTCAATAGGTAAGAGAAAAAAATAATTCAAAAAATTGGCCGTTTCCTGACTCTGTCCGTTTTATTATATTGGGGCTATGAATAATATTGATATGAAGAAAACTTCGCAGGCGGCGGCAGACGGCGGGACATTCACGTTCAAGCCGATTGGCTATGTGCGATGCGCACAGAAATACCGCTATGAAGCGCCGCGCCAGGCAGTGTTCGCCGACAATGAAGGGATTATACGGCTGAATCCGGATAACAATTTCGAACAGGCGCTGCGCGATCTGGACGGGTTTGACCGTTTGTGGGTTATCTATTGTTTCCATCTGAACCGCGACTGGAAACTGCTGGTGCGGCCTCCGGTGGCAGGCAATAAAGAGAAAATCAGCGTGTTTGCAACCCGTTCGCCGCATCAGCCCAATCCGTGGGCTGAGCTGCGTCGAACTGGTAAAAATAGACGGGCTGGATGTGCATATCCGCAATTTTGACATGCTGGACAATACTCCGGTGCTTAATCTGAAGCCTTATATTCCAGCGGCGGATACTTTTCCGGAAGCCCGATATGAATACCGGGGGACGGAGACATTTTCAAATAAACTCAAAAGGGCCTTGCCGCTTTTACTAGCTTTAAGATTGCGATTCGGTATTACAGCTCCTAATTCAGATTAAAGCCAGTAACTACAGCGAATCGGCATAATCTTTGGATTGTAAGAGAATTATGGAGCCAGGTATCCGGCTTCGCCGCCCATGCGCTTCCATCTGCGATACACCAGCCATGCCGTCCAGGCACCGGCCAGATAGAACGGCACCGGCCATAAAAACACATAGCGGTAATCTTTTACATAATCGAAAAAGAATCCGCACAAAGGCCCGATCAACGCAGCGCCGATGGAAGAGACCATTGCCCCGGCCGACCCGAACTGCCCGTATCGCTCACGCGGATAAAGATCAATCAGCCATTTCATGATTGCCAGCCCGGACAGGCATAAAGGCACACTGCATAAAATGTTCCACAGCAATAGCGACCAGTAATCGTGAATCAGGTAAAAACTGATCATTCTTAACACTGCGGAGCCAAACAGACCTGCAATCATTGATTTATGACTGCCCCAGCGGTCAATCAGGATGCCCGCCGGATAAATAATCAGCATACTGAATAATCCGGCGTAAGCGCTCATTTTGCCGATCTGGTCCAGCGTCAGACCAAGTTGGTCGCGGCTGAAAAAAATAACGAACACATTGGAGGCTCCGGCCCAGATGTTGAGTCCGTAAACCAGAAAAATCAGCAGGTAGAACGGATGCCCGAAACACTCTTCGGCATAATTGCGGATGCCGCTCCACCAGTGGCCGCGTTCCTCTTTTTTATCCGGCGGCGGATATTCTCCTTCTTTCACCCGCAGACACATCAGGGTGATGAAAAAACCGTAGAATATCGCCATGCCGAGGAAAATTTCATGCATATGCGTTTTTGCCATGCCGAAAATAAAGTAGTTGAAAGTAAGCCCGGCCAGCGTGCCGAATACCCTGAACAGCCCGTAAAAACGGCCGATGAATGCTTCGGGCACTACGTCTGCAATCAGATAATAGTAAACCGAAGCGACGAACATGTTGAAAATCTGAAAAGTCGCCACCAGCACCCCGGAAACCAGCACGATTGAAGTCACCGGACTGTATTTGAGCAATCCGGCGAACCATCCGGCGCCGCCCAGCGCCCGCGATATCTCCGGCGCAAATGGAATCAGCGTCAACAAAGCCACGACAAACGGCGTGGTTAGCAGAATGAACGGGCGGCGCCGCCCCCAGCGGCTGCGGAAGCGGTCGGATTTGTAACTGATGATGGGGTTGGCGACAGCATTGACCACCATATAAATGCTGGATACAATAAACGCGATGGCCTGATTGCTGGCGCCATTATCCCGCAGTACCAGCGGCAGCAGGGACGGCATCACGCTTTCCATCAGGGTATAAACAAAGTCACCCCAAAGCAACCAGGCGAACAGTGTCACCAAACCGGCCCGGCTGTAAACCAGCGTACCGACCCGGAATCGGGAAGGATTATGAATCGCGGAAACCTGTGTCATAAGTAAATTCCTGATTATCGCTTCTGAATAAAATTTTTGCTTTCGTTCACCTGTTCTCGCAGATATGCGTCTTGCCGGCAATCCCCAAAATCACTTCGGGATATTTCGCGAAACTTGTCAAGTTTATTTCTTAACAACTCCTTAGCACAAATGATCAGATATTACTTCTGAATCAGAACTGCATTTTTGAACCACTCTTTACCTGTCTTATTGCGGAAAAACAGATAATAGGACACCGTCTTGATCGGTTTGGTTGAAGTATAAGACAATGATGCCTTTTCCCAATCATGAGTGCCGGTCTTGAATGCCGATATAACACCAAACGTAGAAGAGCCGTCGGGATACGCAATGTCCAAATAAACCGGGTAATTTTGCGGATTCAAATCGCCTGAAGCTTTGCCGTATTTGCCTTGCGCCTCAATCCGGATCGAATACGGAATTTTACTCCCGAATTATCGCTTTCAACGACTCGCACGGCTCGTACAGCAATACATCTTTCTTCTGTAAATTAACCTCTTCGCATAGTCGTTCCGGCAAGTGTTGCCAGCAATATCACCCCATATAGTCTCATTTTAATTCCAGTTGTTAACAAAGTAATTTGTCAGCGAGAATTGTGGTCAACGGAATTAAGCGTCCAGTATACAACTCCGATAGCGGTATTCTTGCCGGCCAGTTCACCATATATTGTTTTAGCTACATGTCCGTCAAAAAGAAGCTTGTTCGGGCAGGCATTATGCCATGACCGCAGAATATAGGGGCCGTCAGCCAGCTCGAAGCCGTTGAAGCCATATACTCTCTCGCTGGGCAATAGCGAATCAGTAGTAAGTATCCGGCATCCGTCGTCAGATTCCAGAAAAGAAATCAATAAGGAAGGTTTTACGACCATATTGGATTTAACCCCATTATTGGAGAAAAGCGATTCGTCAAAAGCACAATTCATACCGTAGCCCACACCCCAAAAACCGCCAAGAGTACCGCAATTCTTGCGAACGGTATGGCTTGGGCAAAGATATACCGTCCTCTTATATGGAAATTTTGCGGCAACTTGCGTCCAGGTACTGCCCATCCCCAGATAAATGCCAAGAGTGTTGACCCATGAAAAATAGTCATTAGTGTTGGAGTGGGCTGAAGGTGAATAGTCCCCATTGTCATTGCCGTACTGCATCAAGGCCATTCCCATTTGCTTGAGGTTGCTTTGACATTGTCCGCCTTTGGCGGTTTCCCTGGCTTTATTCAGCGCCGGCAGCAGCATTGAGGCGAGAATCGCGATGATAGCGATCACAACCAAGAGTTCTACGAGTGTAAAAAATCTTTTATTTTTCATCATTGCACCTTTGTTTTGAGTTATCGTTTTTAATTTATCGTTTTTAATTTATTGAATCTACAGGGATCAATCTTTCCCTGCTAGTCTTCTTACTCTCAGTTCTCAATAAAACCTCCTTATGTTTTTTTGTATCAGCCATTCTTGCTTCTGTCCATGTC
This sequence comes from uncultured Lentisphaeria bacterium, assembly GCA_903831825.1. GTDB lineage: Bacteria > Verrucomicrobiota > Lentisphaeria > Victivallales > Victivallaceae > CAIPAT01. Next base: position 4,901 of record CAIKZE010000481.1, read on the forward strand.
AAACCCAGTCTGCCGCAATTTTCCGGATTAAAGCGTTCCAAATTAAGACGGTGTCTCGGCTGTACCCGCGGCGGCGGCCAAATATCAAGCGCCGGCTCTACTCCCAGCTTACCACTCTTGCGAATGATTTGCAAATAACAATCGCCGGGTATTTTGAGCAACGTGATTTCCGCCCGCCAGGAAAGGTTATCTTTTTTCACCCGGCAAATGGATGACTGGCGGTTGTCGTTATAATGTTGATCGCTATTGAAAGAAATCCGCCAGGGATGATCCACTAAATCGCGGTCAAGCAAAGCCAGTTCAATCATATCATAATCAGCATTTTGGGCATTCGTGCATTCAAATTCGAAAATTACTATTTCGTCCCGGCGCAAAGCCTGCCACCGGAAATTACCGGTTTCATTCCAGCCGTCGCCGATCAAATATAGTTGCCTGTCCGGCGCAAAGCTTGCAAGCGGCTGTCCATTTTTCAACTGTTGCCGGACTTCCGCGAATTCAGTGTCCAGCAATTTGCGCAACTGCTCAATACGCCATAGCAGCCGCGCCGGATAGTATAGATGACTTTCCGCTTCAGAATGGAATCCCAGCCTGGAATCCAATTCGCAATGCGCTATCAGCCGTTCGCTGCGGGATATTTCCGCATGCACGATTTTCTCCATCTCGCCGAGCGTTTCCAGACTATTTTTTTCACCGTGGAGGCGTTTGCGCAAATGGTAGAATTTTAAGATATTATAACCGCTTTCGAACTGAATACCGAGAGCCTCCGCCAGACCGATGTCAAGCAGACGGTCATGGTTTTCGCCAAATCCATGTTTCAGCGAATTCAACAGGGCAACCCCCTGGTTCCATATTTCCGATAATTGCCGGCATAAAATCATGGCTTCTTCCAGCGTGTGATTTTCCAGGCACTCCCCGATGGTGTCCCCGCTCGGCGGGAAATCCGGTTTCCAAGTGGGCGCTAAAGGCTTCAAAGCAGGTTTCAAGTATAAAGGCCATACCGGGCCCGCGTGCATCGGCCCATAATATTGGAATTGATTGGAAAGCGGATAATGACTGTACCCTGCGGCAAAATACTGCCATGCTTTAACCACTGTTTCCGATACCGCCCCCCACTCCGGCCTGGCCAGCCGCAACAGGAAATCTTCTTCTGTGTTTTCAAAATTTTCACTGGCAAGCATTCCGGCCGCACGGTTCATTATTCCCGGATAATTACCGAAATACCAGCATTGCATCACATTGGACACCCCCAGCCGCCGCATTTTCTTATATTTGCGGTAGAGCAGGCCAGGCACAGGAACAAATGGAACAGAGGCAACTTCATGTGAACACCCCACCTGAATTTTCGCACTTAGGATCGAGCCGTAAATAAAATCACTTTTAATGGGCTACATATCTCTGATATCTGTTCTATCGCCCATCATTAATCACTGTTAAAAATCTTCATATCAAACGAATTGCGGCACTTGAAAAATGCGCGCGGCGAT
>CAIKZE010000482.1 GCA_903831825.1 uncultured Lentisphaeria bacterium
TCAAAAAAGCATGAATGAATGACAGATTGGCGGAAAAATACCGTTATGGCACGATAGAAAGTAAGAAAAAGAAGTTAAACAGCCGTCGGAATGCCGATAGGTCTTTCAAAATGGAAAATCTCAGGCCGACAGGCTGCTAGTAAGTTATATTCCATTTTGACATTTACAGGAGCGGCTGACGCACAGCGTCCGTATGCATAAAGGGAGACCAGTTTATTCGGGTAACGTTTCTTCACTTCCTTGGCTAATTCATTGTAGTAATTAGCATATTGATTTCCATATTTTGCAAATTGCGCTGCGCAATATTCACATTGACAGTCCCCGCCGCCATCGTTGACTACAAAAGGGATGCTCAACGCGGCTGGATTTTTTTTCAAATAGTTATCGGCATAAACCAAGCTTAATTCAATTAATTTTGGATTGTCCAGACAAGGTTGCCAAGTACCGGTCATTTTTGGTTTTAATTTGACACGCTTCCCATCAATCATAGGATAATATTCAGGATGAGTCTCCCCGAATTGTTCGACAGGAATAATTTTATCAAAACTATGTCCGCCAGGAAAACATACACGACTACTGCGGCCAAAGTAAGAATTTAATAACCATGCAACTGCATAGGATTGAATCGAAGGTTCCTCTTTGAAGTAAAAACTCGCAGATACCGTAATCGATTTTTGACGCGGAACTATTTCTTGTAATGGCGCTCCGCCGAATTTGCGATAACCGGCAAAGCGTTTCAAGAAGTCATTTACAGCATACATGGTGCCTAGTGCGTTACGACCGGAAAGAATAATATTTTTGCTGTCTTTAAATTTCATGACATAACCGCAAGGATGTATTTTGTCCAGTTCCGGAAGCGAGTCCCCGACTTTGATAGTAATAGCCCCAATAAGGGGAGTAGTAAAATCGGTTTGTCCAGTAATCTCTTGCAGCTTTTGAGTTAAAAACTTAGTCGCAGGTTTATCGGCGCCGGATACAACTAAGTGATAGGTTATGCCATCAACTGTTATGGCATTATTAGACTTAACTTCAGTTAGAGTATTTGACGAATCAGTTGCGATTGAATATAGAGAAATTCCTAATAAAACTAAAACAACCAGATGCTTTTTCATACAATTCCCTATTGGCAAGCTTAAATATGATGTTTTCTGTGAGTGCTTGTTTCTCACGTTATCCGTCAGTACCTGTATTTTCGCTATGGTTTCATGACTTTATTCTTTGGAATATGGGAAACATGTCTTTAATGATTTAACTTAAAAACAACCCATTTATGGAACCCACACCGTTAAATAATCTGGGTGCTTTGAATTACGATACGGGGAACTATCCGATTGCCAGGCGGCATGCCCATCAGCTATTAAAAAATTACTTCCATTACCATGCTTTGCATAATTCATAATATTCAGAGTAAAATTAGTGTGATTGATTGCGGTAGCGTTTAATGCAGAGTCATCGTTTTTTTTAATTTCAAGCATGGTGGTAAGGAGAGACGGACATTTCAATTTTGTAAGGCTGAAATATGGGGTGGTGGCAATATCATTATTAACCACAGTTCCTGAATTTGACGCGCCGATATAACCTAAACTAGTAAAATTTGCAGAAAAAACCGAATTGCTTGGGCATACCCAAACTTTAGACTTTAAACAATTCCATGCGAGAGAAGCTGGTCTTTTAGTTAAATAACCGTCAATCACGGTCTGTGGATACTGGGTAGTTGTGCCGGGTGGCAGTATAATGCTTGATTCGGATTGATACATTCCAATACCAACTCCAATTTGCTTGAAATTGTTTAAACACTGAATTTTCTTAGCAGCATCTCTGGCTTTATTCAACGCAGGCAGCAGCATTGATGCCAAAATTGCAATAATAGCTATCACAATTAGCAGTTCTATTAATGTGAAAACACATAATTTACGAACTTTAAATCCTTTTAATTCTTTCATTTTCTTCTCTCCTTTAGGTTACTTGACTTCTTGGAAGATCAAGTTGTTATTAAAAATTCAAATGGTACACTATTAATATTGCAATTTTTGCATGGACCAACACTAGTACGCAGAATTATAGGAGCTTCGATTTCCCGCTCTTCAATCGGCTGAAAACCATGGGCAATTCTAGCGAGCATCATCTCTGCTGCTAACGAGCCTAATTTTCGTGCTGGTTCATTAAATGTAGTTAACATAGACTGTCCAGTTGTCCATGAAAAATTATCAAATCCAATTATGGATACATCTTGACCAATAAGTAATTTTCTCTCAGTTACTGCCTTGCATGCGCCAGCTGCGAGATAATCACGACAAGCGATAATAGCACTTGGAGCAGGATTAGTTTCAAAATATTTCCGTGTAGCTTGATAGGCTTCGAGGCGATCTCCAGTACCAACATTAATTACTAATTTTTCATCAAAAGGCAATCCTGCTTCAGCCAGTCCTTGTCGGTAACCATTAAAGGAGTTACCATAAAAGAAAATCTCTAAATTCTTTGTAAGCAAAGCTATATGTCGGTGTCCCAAGGCCGCCATGATTTTTACCGCCGTTGCTGTACTCTTCCTATGATCTACATAGGTAGAAGTTGCTTCCATATTGCTTTCTTTATTGGCTACTACATAAGGAATCTTACGTTTCTCTGCTTCAATAATCAGAGCTTCATGGTTGAATGTCTCAAGAAAAATAAATCCGGCAAAGCAATTAATGTCAGCAAAGATATCCTTTTTCGAGCCATCGCTATTCTCTAGACAAATCAACTCATATTTTTGGTTGGTTTTCGCTAGCTCCTGGTAAATACTATTCAGAATCAATACTGATTCATGACCTGTTGGCTCAACCGATCCGTACCATACGATACCAATAGCACCATCAGCTTTACGGTGATTAGATGAGATTAATCTAAATCCTCGCCCCCCAATGGACTCGACTAGCCCCAACTTCTTTAGCTGATGCATAGCTTTAGAGATTGTTGTAGGACTGGTCTTAAATTCGTTAGTAAGCTCTCGTTGAGATGGAATAATAGAATATTCTCCATTCACTATCCGATGCTTTAGCTCAATAACAATTTGCGATTCTACCGACAATTTATGCATCTACACCACCTAACACCAGTTACAGAAACTATATCAAATCAATACATTTTAGTATCCATGCTACAGATTATACCACTGCCTCCTGAATAAATCAAGACCTTTCCTAAATATTTATAGTTTTTTCTTAATTCTGAATTGAATATTTTTAAGTGGTATTTCTCCAAAATATATTTGTATACTAAAAACATTCCAATATGGTTACAGAAACTGTATCAGCCTGTAATCGATATCGGAATTGGACAACTTAATATTACATCCATTTAAGATACGGTATGATGCACATTACGCCGGTCATGGCGGCAGACTCCGCTGACTTCAACCTGTAAACCGCAGTCTTCTTTATAGACGACTGTCCGAATTATTGATTTTTAAACCGGCGAAATCCCTGTTTGCATTGCAGAATTGAAAAAAAAACGGAATCTGATGCGAAAATAATAATTTTTGTGCTAATTTAAATGTTCAGGAGTTGTTAAGAAATAAACTTGACAAGTTTCGCGAAATATCCCGAAATGATTTTGGGAATTGCTGGCGAGGCGCATGCCTGAAGGTATGTAACGAACCGGCAAACACAAAGGCATTCGGGAGAATCGCGAAGATGCAAAGGTTATTTCTTTACGGCTCCTCAGGCTGAATTGACAATAAACTTTTTATATAAAAATTAAAACCGGAAAAGAAAGAACATGAACAAGTACAGAACACACAATTGTTCAGAGCTCCGCAAGGGAGACGTCGGCGGCAAAGTTAAATTGGCGGGCTGGATTCACAGCGTGCGCGATCACGGCGGCGTGATTTTTATTGACCTCCGCGATCATTACGGCCTTACTCAGGTGGTAATTGATCCGCAGCAGGCGTTTTATCAGTCGCTGGAACGCTGGCGCGTCGAAACCGTCGTATCTTTCGAAGGTGCGGTAGTGGCGCGTGTCCCGGAAACCGTCAATCCCAAGCTGGCTACCGGCGAGATCGAAGTCGTCGCGGAAGCCATGGAAATACTGGGCGAATGTGAAGTCCTGCCGTTCCAGATTGCCAAGGACGAGCAGACTCCTGAAGCCATGCGCCTGAAATATCGTTTCCTTGACCTTCGCCGTGAAAAACTGCACAAAAATATAATTCTGCGTTCGCAGGTTATTTCTGAAATGCGCCGGAAGATGACTTCGCTGGGATTCAATGAATACCAGACCCCGATTCTTACCGCCAGCTCTCCGGAAGGCGCCCGCGACTATCTGGTTCCCAGCCGTCTGCATCCCGGAAAATTCTATGCTTTGCCGCAGGCGCCGCAACAGTTTAAGCAACTGCTGATGGTTGCCGGTTTCGACCGCTATTTCCAGATTGCGCCGTGTTTCCGGGATGAAGATGCCCGGGCCGACCGTTCACCGGGCGAGTTCTACCAGCTTGATATAGAAATGAGTTTTGTGACCCAGGATGAAATTTTCGCGGTCATTGAAGATCTGTTTATGACCATTTTCAACAAATTCAGCGCCAAAGAGATTGATCAGGCGCCGTTTATCCGGTTGCCGTATGCCGAATCATTGCGGCGCTTCGGGACAGACAAGCCGGACCTGCGCAATCCGCTGGAAATGATTGATGTTTCCGAGGTATTTGTCAACAGCGGGTTCCAGGCGTTTGCCGGAGCGATCGCCAATGGCGGCGTAGTCAGGGCGATCAAAGTTTCCGACGTTGCCGGAAAACCGAGAAAATTCTATGACGACCTGATCAAATTCGCCCAGGAAGCCGGCGCAAAAGGCATGGCTTACATCATCTGGACCGGCGGCGAAGAAAAAAGTCAGATCGTGAAGTTCATGAGCCGCGAAGAAATCGACTTGCTGAAACAACTTGGCAATGTTAAAGACGGCGACGCCATGTTCTTCCTGGCTGACAAGGAACGTCTGGTTATGAACGTCGGCGGACTGGTCCGCACCGAGATCGGCAAGCAGCTTGGCTTGATCGATCCCAACGTTTTCAGATTCTGCTGGATTGTTGACTTTCCGATGTACGAGATGGATGAAGAAACCAACAGCGTGGTATTCAGTCACAATCCGTTCTCCATGCCGCAGGGCGGGATGAACGCATTGATGAATATGCCGCCGCTGGAAATCCTGGCTTACCAATATGACATTGTCTGCAACGGCATTGAATTGTCCAGCGGAGCTATCCGCAACCACCGTCCTGACGTTATGTATAAAGCTTTTGAAATCGCCGGTTACGAACCTGAAGTGGTGGACAGCCGGTTCGGCGGAATGATTAACGCATTCAAGCTTGGCGCGCCTCCGCACGGCGGCATCGCGCCCGGAGTTGACCGCATCGTCATGCTGCTGGCGGATGAGCCTAATATTCGCGAAGTAATCGCGTTCCCATTCAACCAGCAGGCGCAGGACCTGATGATGAATGCTCCGGCGGAAGTTTCGCTGAAACAGCTCCGTGAACTGCATTTGAAAGTCGCGTTGCCGGAGAAAAAGCCGGAAACATCAAAAGAACTTTCATAAATCAAGAAAAAGCGTGTATATTATATTGCTACATAAATAATATGAAACATGGAGAATTTTAAGATGAGCGGGATAAAATCGTCATGGCGTCTTATGTTGAGTGTCGTTGTGCTGCTGTCTGCCGCCGGAATGGCTCTTGCGGCGGATCCGGTGGTAAAAAATGGTGATCGCTTGGCCGTTGTCGGCGACTCTATTACCGAACAGAAAATCTATTCCCGCTATATTGAAGCCTATCTGCTGGCCTGTACCGGACTTAAAGACGTAAAAGTATTTCAGTTCGGCTGGAGCGGCGAACGCGCCCCCGGTTTCGTCGCCCGCATGGATAACGATACCTGGAGTTGGCGTCCGACGGTTATCACCACTTGTTACGGAATGAATGACGGCGGCTACCGGGCGTATGACGAAAATGCCGTTGGCGCGGTCTATCGCGACAATATGAAAAAGATCGTTGATTTCTTTAAGAATAAAGATGTTAAAGTAATCGTCGGTTCACCCGGCGTAGTTGACGCCGAGACCTACAAGCGCCCCCCCGGCGCCGCGGTTTATAATGAAACTCTGGGCAAACTGGCTCAGATCGACCGGGAAATAGCGCAAGCAGCCAATGTCGGATTTGCCGATGTCAACGCCGTGATGATGTCCGCCATGATTGCGGCTAAAGCCAAGCTGGGCAACAGTTTTCATGTTGCCGGGCCTGACGGCGTTCACCCGGCGCCGGACGGACAGTTGCTGATGGCTTACGCGTTTCTGAAAGCAATGGGGTTTGACGGGCAGATTGCCGCCGTCAACATGGATTTCAACGGGCAGACCACGGTGTCTGACGGACATAAAATCGTAAACCAGAAACCCGGCATGGCAGAAATCGAGAGTACCCGCTATCCGTTCTGCTTCACCGGCGCTCCCGACGACCCGAACGGCACCGTCAGCATCCTGCCGTTTGTGCCGTTTCAACAGGATTTAAACCGTTTCGAACTGAAAGTAAGCAATCTGCCGGCGGCCAAAGGCGAAGTGAATTGGGGCGGACAGAAAAAAGTTTTCAGCAAAGCACAATTGGAGAAAGGCATTAATCTGGCTGCTGAATTTCTTGATAATCCGTTTTCCGCACAATTTAAACTGTTGCTGGACCAGCTTTTGATTAAACAGAGCCTTGAAACCTGGATGATTAAAGGCTTCATTACCAATATCCGGAATCTGTCCACACTTCCGGACGCGGATAAGGACCCGAAAATGAAAGAGGCGGTGGAATATCTGCGCATGAAACTGATGGCGCGCCAGGCCGAACTGGATGCCAAAGCCAAAAGCTGTTTGACGCCGGTAAAACATCAAATTACCGTTAACCCGATAGACTAAAAATTACCCGGCCCAATATTATCAGCCGGGCAGCAAAAAAGGGACAAAAGATGAAAAAGACCGGACTGTTTTTAATTATGTGCTTCGGGTTGCTGGCAAACGTCCCGGCAGTAAACCTGCTGGATTTCGTTCCCGACAATGCCGACTTGATTTTGGGACTGCGGGTAACTGATTCGCTGAATCTGCCGCTGGTGAAAGAGATGCGCCTCAACGACAAAGAGTTTGCCGGAAAATATACTTCTTTTGAAAAAGAACTGGAAAAGAATGGTCTCTCGGTAAAGGATATGCCGCCGCTGGCAGTGGTTTTTGGCCGTCAGGACCGCGCTTACTGGGGAATTGTCATGGACGCAACGATTCCTGAAGCCAGATTTGTGGAGTTATTGAAAACCAAAATCAAAGGCGGCTACAATATTGATTATACGGTGGAGAAAGTCAGCGGGCAGACGGTTTATTGCCTGGAAAACAAACCGGTGAAAGTCGGCGAGACATTAATTGACTCCGGAATGATCGGGCAGCGGGACATGAAAAAGCTGGGCGTTTTTTACTTGAAACCGGATGTTGCCATGATTACGGATTTCCAGGAAACCAGCCGGGTATTGGACGAAATTAAAAAAGGTAATTGCAGGCAGTTCATCGATAATTCCGGAATAAACCAGCAAGCTCTCGCATGGATTGTTTATCATCCCTCGATGGCGTTGCCCAAGCCCGCGGAAGCATCCAATAACGGAATGCCTGAACAGGCGGCAAGCCCTCAACCGTTCAATTCAATGGGAATGGCTTTGAATTTCAACGGATCGGAGCAGAAAGATATTATGCTGGACGCAATCATTGACTGCAAAAATCAAAATTCCGCGGCGATGATGGCAATGCAGGCACAGGGAATGGTAATGCTCGGCCTGTCATCTGCATTTAAAGATAATCCCGCACTGGCGGCAGATGTCGGCAATGCGCTGAAAGTACAGGCTGACGGCAGCAAAGTCAAAGCCAATTTGCAGTTGCCCGAAAAACTGCATAAACAGGTCAAGGATTATCTCATATCGCATGGACCGGACAGTCAGGCGACAGGCGACGGCGAATTTGATGCCGTTCCCGCGAGCAAACCGGCGCCTCTGAATAAAGCGGTTCCTGCGGCAAAACCGGCGGTCACCGCAGGCAAGGCGGATAGCGCACAATAAACTGACAGGAGGTGCATATGAAGAATTATATACTGATTCTGATTCTGGCATTGACTCTTGGCGTAAATTCCAATATTTTCAAAAGCATCAGCAGAAGTCACAATATGTCCGGCAAAGCAAGAGCGGCCATGATCGGGTTGAAAGAAAAAGACTCTGATGATGACGACAGCGATGATGACGACATGTACAGGAACGCCGATGATAATGATGACGATGATGATAAAAGCGGCAGCACTGATCCCGGAAGGGATAAAAAAAGCGGCGACAGCCCCGGCGAGGGGGATAATGATTAATTTTCCCGGCAGTTGTCACGGGCTATTTCCGCAAGGAGTTGACAGGTAATATATTTTAAATGAATCTTTGACCAGGAGTGGCTTTGAAAAGAAGCATAAAAACAAGACTTGTCAGGCTTGGCTTTTTTATGCTTGCAGTCGCGGGAGCAGCTCTGGCGCTGTATTACCGCGATGTTATCAGAGATTTATTTCTGGACGACACCAAGTATGATCATTTAATTGTTCAGGCGGCCAGAAAACACGGGATTGACAGCCGTCTGGTGAAAGCGGTGATATACCGTGAAAGCCGGTTTGATCCTTCCGCCTGCGGCAGGGCCGGGGAAATCGGGTTGATGCAGATAATGCAGAAGTTTTCCGTGCAGGACTGGGCAAAGGAACAGGGCGTGGAACCGCCGACTGCGGGAATGTTGTATTCGCCGCAACTGAACATTGAAATCGGAACCTGGTATCTGGCCAAAGCGCTGACCCAATGGCGTGATTTTAAATGCGGCACTGAATTGGCGCTGTGTTATTATAATGCCGGAGATAAGCGGGCTCAAAGCTGGAAACCGGAATCTTATGACGGCGAAGTCATAGACCGGATAAAAATTAAAAGTACCAAAAATTATGTGGAAACCATAATGAAAAAATATCGGGAATATTGTAAAAAGGGCATCATGCAACCATGAGAAGACTTAAAATAATACTTTCAGGCGCGATCTTTTTCTCCGCCTGTTTATATTTATCCATGGCTGGCAATATTATTTTCTGGCGTGAAGATTTCAGCAACACCGAGAAAAAAGATGAACTTTATTCGCCCGCGCAATGGAAATTGGAAGCCGTCAAGCCGGGCGTTGCTCCCACAGCGTTTTATGTAGTTAAAGACAATGACCTTAAATCAAATAAACTTGTTGTTGAAGCAAACAAAGCCAGCGGCGGACTGGTATGTAATCCGTCCAAAACAGTAGACCTGAATAAAACTCCGGTTTTGCGCTGGAGATGGCGGGTTAAAAACCTTCCTCCCGGCGGTGACGGGCGCTGCCCGGATAAAGATGACCAGGCGGTGGCAATTTACATCGGGTTCAATGACTGGGTTCGCAAAAAAAGTGTTTCCTACCGCTACGAAGCAGAAACGCCCTCCGGGGAGACCGGACAGGTTAATTATGCATCGGGTATGGTCAATGTCAAATGGTATTGTCTCCGCAACAAAAATGACAAAACCGATAAATGGTACACCGAGGAACGCAATGTGGCGGAAGACTTGAAAAAAGAGTACGGAGTCATTCCAAAGGAATTTGCCTTGAGTGTTTATGCCAACAGCCAATACACCAAGTCGCATACCATCGCGGAATTGGATTATCTTGAATTTGTCCCGGCAGAGAAGAAATGATTTTGAACGGTTAACCGGTTAATTCTTAATAAATTTTTTATTCGCTGATATTGATTTTTTTATTTCGTGATTTAATTTTTAAAATATATTTATAATTGTTACAGCGATTGCGCAGCTTGGGGTAAATCGCCGGAATAAATCCGGCGGATTCGAAGAGATTTTCCCCATGCTGTGTTTTTTTAATGATATGATTTGATTTATTGCTGGAATATTAGCCTAAAACCGTTATTTTACATATTACATTATAGAGATAAGAGAGATTTGAATGGAACATATGGCTTTAAAAGAATTAATTAAACAGATATGTACCCCATCGGTGTTTGCCGAGAAAGATCAGTTTTTGATCAAAATGGCAGATTCAGACAAAGAAATTAAGATGGCCCAACGTCTCCGTTTTGAAGTTTTCAGCCTGGAACAGGGCAAAGCGCTTGCGTCCGCACAGCAGGAACAGATTGACCGGGATGAATTTGATGAATATTGCCTGCATCTGATTATTGTTGAAAAGAAAAGCGGCCTGATTGTCGGCACCTACCGGATGCATCCGGGTGTCGTTGCCAGTTCCGGCATCGGCTTCTACTCATCCAGAGAATACCACATTGACGGACTCGATAAAATCGCCGAGAATACTATTGAAGTCGGGCGCTCATGCGTCTCCCCGGAATACCGCAACGGCGCGGTGGTGGCGCTGTTGTGGGCGGGAATCGCCGAGGTGCTGAAACGCTCCAAGTTAAGATACCTTCTGGGCTGTGTCAGCCTGGAAACGACGGAACCGGCGGTCGGCTGGGCATTGTACGAGCATTTTAAAGAGCGGAACAATTTGTCTGAGGTGCTGCAGGCAACTCCGACGGATAATTTTGTGCTGCCGCAACCGGATCCGGCGAAAGTACAGGAGTTGCTGAATAACCGGCGCAATCTGTTACACCAGATCCCGCCGTTGTTCAAAGGCTACCTGCGGCTTGGGGTGGGGATTTGCGGCGCTCCGGCGCTGGATAAAGAATTCGGCTCCATTGATTTTCTGGTATTGCTCGACCATGCGCGTCTTCCGGAAAAATATTTCAAGCATTTTTGTTCATAGAATCAAACGAATAGTGCAGGTTTAAATATGGTGATGCTGCGGCGTATTGTTAAACTTCTGGCAATTGGCATATGGTTGCTGATTACCGGTTTTTTCTCTTTTTTCGTGCATATCGGCGGGTGGGGCGCGATTCGGCGGGTTTCATATTGTTCCCGCGCCTGGGGCCGCGGATTTATCAGAATTTTGAATGTAAATATAAATATTGTCGGCGACCCGGATTCGTTCAAAGGCGGAATGATCGTTTCAAATCATATGGGATATCTGGACATTCTGGTGCACGGGTCGATTTTCCCTATAAGATTTACGCCGAAAATTGATATCAAAAATTGGCCGGGTCTCGGATGGTATCTCGGAATAAGCCGTCCGCTCTGGATAGACCGCGGTTCAAAACAGAAATCGATGGATGCCCTTAGACAAATCCTGGATACGATGAAACACGGGATTCCGATAATCGTTTATCCGGAAGGAACCAGCACCGACGGCGAACATGGCATACTGCCGTTTAAGTCCACGCCTTTTGAAGCTGTTGCGGGAAGTGATTATCCGATAGTGCCGATAATAACTTATTACCGCGGTACGGAAGACGGGCAGCCTACCGCATGGTTTGGCGACATGACGCTGCTGCCGCACCTCTGGCGGATTTTGGGATATAAATCAATAAATGTCGAGGTGCATATGCTGCCCCAAATCAAGGGAGAAGGCAGATCGCGCAAGGAACTTGCGGAGTATGTTCATAATTTAATGGAAAAAGAATATTGGAATATCAAAAACCGTCAGCAGGCAAAAGCGGAAATACGGAATACTGCGCCGGCCTTTTAAATTAAACCATGGAGGAGTAGCGGATGATTCATAAAGTTGTAATGGCTTCTTTCGCGGCCGCATGGGAGATGCTGATTGATCTTCCTGTTCCGGCGTCGGTTAAAAACGCGGGAAAAGACTTTGAGGATGACGTATTCTCGCCGCTGATCCAGATGAGTTTTCCGGTAGTCGGAGTTGTGGCCGGACTGATTATCTTTTTCTTCGGTGGAATTCTTTCAATGCTTTCCATGAAGATTTCCGGAGCCGTTATTTTTGCCATCACGCTTACTCTGCTGACTGAATTAAAAGATTCGTTCCGCAGTCTCGGCGCGCTCGTTTCTCTCTTTGACCAGCTCCTTGCCAAAAAACCGCTGGGCTATGCAATGGTCAACCTTGACAATGATGTCCGTAACGCGGCCGGACCGCTTAGCAGCCTGGTGCTGGTGCTGGCGGTGCTGCTCAAACTTTTTACTTTTTATTTGATGTTCTATTGCGGTTATTGTTATTGGATAATTGCGGTGCTGGTACTGTCATTTACTATCCAGGGGCATTTAGCCGCCGCCCCGGCGCTGAACACCGGATTGCCGGTTATTGAAATCAGTCACGATACCCGGCTTCACATCTGGGCGGTTGCCGGATTTTTTATTCTGTTCATTCTGTTTAAATCCCCCTATGTTTCACTGATTGCCTTTGCAACAGCTTTCGTCTTTGCCAATGTGGTTCGCCGGTTTTGCGAGATCAAACTCAATGGCGTGACCATTGATATTATCAGTCTTTCCGGATATCTGTTTGAACTTTATGCCCTGCTGCTCGGAGTTTTGTTTCTCAGCCGGACATAATGACGCTGGAATTAATCAGAGAAACCGGACCTGTATTCCGCAGGCTTGAACAGGTACTTGAGAGTACCGAGTTCGTGAAGTCATCCATCAGTGCGTGAGTATTCGCGGCGATATGAAAATCTCCGTGTTTTCTCTTTTCCTCATTATATTCAAGCCTGAAATGGAGCGTCAAATAGCTTTCGTCTTGTCAGGCAA
>CAIKZE010000483.1 GCA_903831825.1 uncultured Lentisphaeria bacterium
CCTTTTTTTACCTTGCCAAATGTCATTTTGTCAAACTTCATAAAACTTTTTACATTGCGGAGCAGTGCTCCGATTAGAGAAATCCCGCCATTGGAATTGATTTCTTCGTTACCCTGCTGTATTTTGTACATAATCACCTGTTAGGTTAGTAGTTTATTAACGCTTTGCAAGAGTCATAATATACTGCTAATCAACAGGTTTAACCAGTTTTTAATTAAGTTTTTTCACGAATTCTTTCACGGATTCAAGATTTGGTTCAGGATACGCAGAATTGGACATTACGGAACCCAGCGTGCATTATCCTCCGGCCAGCCGCCGGTCGTTCCATTATAAAGGCCAAATGATTTCGCTTTCATATTTTCGGCATGCCCATCAGGGAAACCGAAATTAAATGACATATTATGCCTGTCAATGGGAAAATAGAGCAACCAATTCGCGTAATACGGCGAAAAGTCAATTCTCAAACTTTCGACGAGAAGAAACACATAACTTGGTTTTGATATTCTGGAAAGCTTTATCTGCTTTTCATTTGAACCTTTGCGTCCATAGAACAGCGATGTGGCATAATAGAAAGACGCGCGCGTATCTGTCGCGCTCTCCATCTTTCCTGTTGCGGAAGGGCAGAGCTTGACTCTTGGACTAAACGCGCCTTCTACAGCCTCCACATATTGGAAATGCCATTTCCATGTCGGAAGAGAGTCATCATTATAATACGGCAGCAAATCGTTGGAGTCATTCGCATATAACAAGAATGCCGTGTTTATTTGTTTAACATTGTTTAAACAACTTATCCTCTTCGCCGTATCTCTAGCTTTATTTAACGTCGGCAGCAGCATTGAGGCCAAAATCGCGATGATGGCGATCACGACGAGGAGTTCCACGAGTGTGAAATTCAACGACTTACAACTTCTTTTGTTACTCATTTTCTATTCTCCCTTTTAGTTAATAGTTTATTTCTCATTTTTGTGTTCTCCTTATTCCTTATCTTAATTTATGTTGATTTCTATCTTTTACTATTCTGACCGGGCCAAGCAGACCAGCAGGCAGACTGGCGTGCCGGAACATATTGCCGGCAGCGTTGGTCACCGTTATTTTAATACTATGCATGCCGGAAGATAATTCAAATTTGTACCGGTATGGCGGCCATGGCAGAATTACCGGCTCCATATCGCCTATTGTGATTTCCGCAATATCCTCCACATGACCAAGGTCCAGCATATAGGTTCCGTCTTGTTCAATTTCAAATGCTTTCGTATAGACGGCCTTGCCTGAATATGTGGGATAGCCCCAGTCAGCCCAGTCAGACAGAATCCCGGCGGCAAAGACTTTTTCCGTTGCGGAAATATCCGGAAATGACCGTTGTCCGTGCGGATATGAACATTTGAAATTCCCATACAGATACGGCATTTCCTGCAACGCCCCGCCATCAGTGATGATATCAATTACGTTGACCAGCAGAGAATTCCCCTCTTTTAATTTTATATCAGCATAGATATTATTGCAATCATAAAAACGCTTTTTCGCCCATTTGTCTATCAGTGTTCCGTTCACATAAAGTTTCCAGGCTCCGGACACAGAACTTCCCTCCATCACAATTTTTGCGCCGGAAATATTGCCGGAACTGGTAAGTCGGTACCGGTACATGACTTGAGAACTGCCGGACGGAGCAGGATTTTTTTCGCGCATCATCAGATTATAAGTTTTACCCGGTCCGTAGTCGGCATTCTCAATCTCGGCATCCGCGAAAACATGCATGAAATTCATGGCAAGCTGATTTTCGCCGAACTCCACCTGCCAGTCGCTGTTCAACTCAATGACTTTTTCCTGAGCGTTTTCAAGTCTGTAAGCATCGTCAAGCATCAGTCCGGAAACCGGCTGAATTTCAACGGCAATCCCTTCGCAGAAGCCGTTGAAAGTGTTTTTTGAACGGTTGTACAGGAAGAAAAGGTCTTTATTGTTTTCAACATATCTGGCAACAAAAACATCTTCCACGCCGTTGCCTTTAACTCCAGCAATCGGCGGCAGCGTGGCGGCAGGATTGCCATTAACCAGTTCCATTCCTTGCATGTTCATCTTTTCCGGTTTAGCGGACAGGACAACCGGGATGTCCGCGACCAGGATGACCCTGCCGCCGTTTAATACATATCTATACAGCGCCTGCGCAGTATTTTCAGGTATGAATTTTACATAAGGCAGCACAATCACGCTGTAACTATTATGATGATTCAAAATGCCTGCTCCTGAAACCAGTTCACTGAGTGTAATTTCATCAATAAAATCAAAGTCGCGCTGCGCTGACAGCATATCATCCACCAGCGCATGGATTTTCTTTTCATCTTCAAGCATGCACCATGAATTGGGTTTCAAGCTCCGTGATTCGTTATCGGGTTTCTGCTGACATGCCAGACTCGTTGACGGATACAGCATAAGGATATTGCAGACCGGCACGGCTCCGGAGAGCCTGCGGCATACGTTTTTCACATACTCCGAGAGGCTGTTCATGTAACCCCATTCGCTGTGCTGATAAAAAATTGATGGCGGCACTTCATCCTTGCGCGGCCCGTCAATCGAATAGGAATAGCCGTGTACGACAAAGTAATTTATTCCCAACGCCATCTGATAATCCAGCATTCCTTTCAGGTCGCGCAATGACACTTCATCGCCGATAACCGCCAGGCAGTCGCTCCCCGCCAGCTCTTTGCCGAAAATATGCGCCGCCGAGGCAACAACTTTTATGCCGGTGTGATAGGCGGCGGTATCTTTGAACCCGTAAGCCTTGCCGAGCGGGTCGCAGCACGGGATGTCAACATATTTATAACAGCGCAATTCATTGGGCCACCAGGCGGCAGCCAGTGAAAGCCATTCTGTACGCGTCAGATGCCCCATGAAAATGACCTTCCTTTCGCTACACCATTTGCGCGACTGTTCAAGATAATTAGCCGTCATCAGCCGGTGCTGCGTTGTCCGGAAATGCGCCCGGACGACAGGGGATTTTTCATCGATGTCCCAGGCCAGATGATGGAGATTTTCGACAATGTCATAGGTATGATCGCTTAAAAATTCCATGGCAAAATCGGCGGACCATGGATATATTCCTCCGCCATTGGATGGTTCATCAAAGAAAACACCTTCCACCAGGCTGCCGAAATGTTCGCTGTACCTTTTATAATATTCCTCATAAGCAGAATTAAGTATTGCTTGCGTTGTGCACAGCTCCATCAGGCATGTCCGGTTGAAATTTAGTTCAACCGTAATTCCGACAACTGCATATCGGGCCTTTTTTTCAGGTTCCCAGCAGACGGCAAAACGGTTATCTGTGAAATCGCACCGCCAATGCGGATTCCCGCTTAACGCCAGCAAGGGCGAATACAGCGTATGCTGGATATGTCGTTCCGTCCATTCCTGGCGCCTGGTTCCGCAGTATCCGGTAATGTCAATCGTTTTTAGACATTTGCTGTAAGCGTCCAATTCCAGGGCGAAAGCTTTCAAGAGATAACCTTTTTGAAAATCCAGTTCAATCTCATCGCAACTCTCGAACAGTTTAATTGTGAAATTCATATTACGGCTTGCCAGTTCAGGATGCTCCCACACGGTTCTCCCTCCCGCAATGCCGCTGGGGAAGTAATCCTCGTCCCATATCTGGAATTTCATGCCGGTTGCTTCGCATTCCAAAATAATTACGCCAATGACATCCCACCAGTCCTGTGACATATAAGGCGTGAGCAGGCCCTGTCGCGCATGGGCAAATACGCCCTGATAGCCTTTATCCGCAAATTCCCTTATCTGATGCCTTACCTCTTCCGGATCAAGCTCATGGTTCAAGAAGTATTGAGCGGTTAGATATGTTTTTTCTTTTTTCATTCCAATTCCATATTGATTTAAGATTTGTATATATTATAGTTCTTAACAGACGGAAAAACTTTTACATATCCGCCAAATAATCGTATAAATCGGACAATATGGCAATAAAAAGAACATTCAACTTTGAAAGTAACATCAGAAGCAGAGACTTTCCGTTGAGAATTAGACGGATGGCTCCGCAGAATGCATCACATCTGCATTGCCATGAATTCACGGAACTGGTCATTATATATGACGGGAAAGGCTTGCATGCGATAGGAGACAACCCGCCGGCGGAGTTATCCAGGGGAAATGTTTTTGTAATTCCCAAAGGCGTTTATCATCAATATTTACAGGAAGGCGTAAGTCTGGTGAATATCCTTTTCGACACCGACCTGCTGCCGCTGCCGCTGCTTGACGTCTATGCAATGCCGTACTTCAATATGATTTTCAAAGGACGGGCTGAAAACCCCGAGATTTTTAAGCTGACCGGGGAGGAGTTGGAAGAAGTCCTTACTCTGACCGGCAAACTGGAGATTGAACTTGGCGAACACCAGTCCGGCTGTCAATTTATGGCAACCGCATTATTTATGCAGATAATTATGTATCTGGCAAGATCCGTCGGTGGAAAAGTTGAAAATACCCGGTCGCCGCATATCGGCATTAGCCGGACGATCGAATACATGCATAAGCATTTCACCGAAAAGGTATCCATAGAAAAACTTGCCGAAACCGCTGGAATGTCCACGCGTTCGCTGCTCCGGCATTTTAAGCGGATTAACGGAGCTTCCCCGAAGGAGTACCTGATTGAACTGAGAATAAATTATGCCTGCGAACTGCTGGACAACCACCGGCTGAGCATCGATGAAATAGCATTTAACTCCGGGTTCAGTGACAGCAGTCATTTTTCCAAAGAACTAAAAAAGATGACAGGTGTCACTCCATCAAAATACCGGGCAGACAGGCAGATAAAAGAAATCATTTGACAATAGCTTCCCTAAAAAAATGAGTTTTGAGCTGGACACAGTTTTTCTTCCGGGTTAATGCAATCATCCGCTCAATTTAATAAAACTCAAAGGCGAAGAATTGTTGCAGTTGCTTTATTTTCAAGATTTTGCAAATAAACCTGTGCCCGCACCGTAGATGCGCCCCGACAGAGAGATTAATGCAAACAGAGAGAAAATCAGGCGGTAATCAGGCCGCATAGCCGTTCTCTGCGGTCCACCCTTCAAGCTAAAAAACTTTGCAAAAGTCTTTGCTGCAAGGGGATATACGAAAGGAATATTTTGTCAAAAGTTATTGCCCATCAACTACTTATGCAAAAAAATGGCGGAGGGGGTGTCTGCCTTCATTATATTTGTATCACACTCAGATTTGCCATAAACAAGGCTTATTGAACTCAGGGATGTCGCATACGCCTGCCGTTTCGCTCAATAAACTAATCGCCCAAAATGGTACTTTCTGGCGTTTCAGAGCCTCCTGGTGCCACCAAATGCCACCTGCCTTAACCCTGCTTTTTAAGCTCATTTTTCCTTGCCTGAAAACTCAAGCGCAGGAAAACAATAAGGTAAAATACACTTCCAAGTCGCAAAATCCAGTATTATTGCAAAAAAATAAGAGTTCAATGAAGTATGCCACGAGACTCAGAACGGCATCCATCAAGCCAGTCTACGAATTTGCACGGAAACAGCGATTTAAGCGCGATTGACTCCGTCGCATGTTTCCAATATCCGGCAGGCCAGCTAAATCGCACCATTGCCGGTTTGCGGCGGCCATTAAATATCCAGTAATCAGCCACAAAACAAACAAATTACTGATGTACAATATTTTGTGTCTCGGGCTGTCCGATCTATCGAATGCCGGCAAAACGCTGATCATCCATTTTCAGGCATATATAACTTTTATGTTCAATGCATTATTCATCTTGTCCGGAAGAGGCTTGAAGACGATCAAAACATCATCCAACTGCCTTACCTTGATCGTCCATTTTGCAGCGTCCTCGCTGCCGTCATCGTCAAGGAATACTAGGCTTCGCGCAACTCTAAATGACTTCAATCTAATTTACCAGAAATAATCATTCCGGCTTAATCGCCGATCACATATCAAGCTCCCATAGAGTGCTCAATGCACTCTATGGGAGCTTTTCTATTTTAAACTACTACCAACTCAAACAAGGAAGGTGACACATGAGTCCAGCAGCAGCTCTAATTCTCGAAATGCAAATCTACCCCATCATCCGGAACACCATCCCCAGGAAGGCCAAACCGATGGGCTCCGAAGACTATCAGGAACTAGTACAGGACACCACAGCTACGGCGGCAGCGATGATTGATGCCATGGAGAAGTCAGGCAAGAAGCCGATCCCCAGCAGCATCGCGTACTACAGCATCCAGCGGACTAAATCCGGCAGACGCTCCTACGGCGACAGTCGTACCGATGTGATGAACCCCGGCTACCAGATGGATAATGAAGGCTCCGTCTGTTCCATGCAGGCTCCGGTCGGCGGCGAGGATGAAGATTTTACTGTCGGCGATATGATAGCAGCTAGCAGCCTGTCGGCCTGAGATTTTCCATTTTGAAAGACCTATCGGCATTCCGACGGCTGTTTAACTTCTTTTTCTTACTTTCTATCGTGCCATAACGGTATTTTTCCGCCAATCTGTCATTCATTCATGCTTTTTTGA
>CAIKZE010000484.1 GCA_903831825.1 uncultured Lentisphaeria bacterium
TCAAAAAAGCATGAATGAATGACAGATTGGCGGAAAAATACCGTTATGGCACGATAGAAAGTAAGAAAAAGAAGTTAAACAGCCGTCGGAATGCCGATAGGTCTTTCAAAATGGAAAATCTCAGGCCGACAGGCTGCTAGCCTTCTCTTAATCTCTTTTTTTATCGAGAAATTTTTGAGCTCTCTTTTATTTTTTATATCAAGAAAAATACCTTGAATTACAGATGTTAATTCGGTCGCATTCTTACAAACATCTTTTATCGGTATTAACAAAAAAGAGAATTCATTATCCGTTTGCTTTTGGAGTTGGTTACAACATTCTCTAAATCGGTGAGGATTTGATCTCGTAATTAATATTGCAGGAAGTAATTTTTCTGCATTTTCTCCATTTATTTTATGCCAAGACAAAACCTCATTGTCAAAATGACCAATATCTCCGACACCCATTATAATTACAGCATCATTTCTTGATGCAAAATCAGCCATTTTGGCAAAATTGGCTCTTAACGAGTTTGCCAATGGTTCATCCCAACCGTAATCAAGTAAATACAAATAATAATCTCTATTGGCCTTTTCTGATAATAATTCAAGACTATGTATCATTAATCCCATTTGAACTCTCCAATTTTGAAGTGATTTTTTCAATATTACGAAACAATAATAAATACCATTGGACTACAAAACTCTCGCTTTTGTGTTTCCGGCTAACTTCGTAATTCTGCTCAATAATGTTTTGGAACGATTTGGGGATTGCGTTCCAGTCGAGGACATCGACACAAAAAGGCAGTTTCACTGGCTTCGAAAGCTTCCCGGAACTGCCCCAACGTCCGAATCGGATTTTTTTCCTTGCCGACAACCGCCCAATCCAGATCGGAATAAGATTTGGGGTTGCCATTGACGCGAGATCCGAAAAACCGGACTTCGCATTCCGGAACGAATTGCGCCAGAATGCCGGTGACGATTTTCAGTTGTTCAGGACTGACGTCAATCATTGCCGCCCCTTAACTCTGCTTCAATCTCTTCGATGCTTGGGAGACTTGGCTTCAAGGATGCAGGCAGCGCGCGAGTAATTTGGGTTTCCCATTCGGCAACGCCTATAGGTTTGGTATATCCCCGCAAGGCATATTCGGCAACGAGTTTATTTTTTTGTTTTACAAGCAATAAGCCGATTGTCGGCTTATCATCAGGATGACGTAAAACATCATCAACAACATTTAGATACATGTTCAGCTTGCTTACATGTCCCGGGTCAAATGCAACTGCTTTAAGCTCAATAACCACATAACAGCGCAATTTCAGGTGATAAAACAATAGATCAAGATAAAAATCGCTGTCGCCAAGCTCAAGATGTACCTGACGCCCAACAAAAGCAAACCCTTGGCCCAGCTCCATCAGGAAGCGCTGGATGTGGTCAATAAGAGCCTGTTCAAGTTCCCGCTCACGACGAGTGTCAGCAGTGCCAAGAAAATCAAATATATAAGGGTCCTTAAAAATCTGATTGGCCATATCAGATTCTGCAGGAGGCAGAGACAAGTCAAAGTTGTTAGTTGCTTTACCTTTACGTTCGAATGCACAGAGTCCAATTTGATGAACTAATATTGGCTGAGACCATCCATGTTCCAATGTCATTTGCGCGTACCATAGCCTTTGCTCCGCATCATGTATTTTATCAAGAATTGCGAGATTACTGCGCCATGGAATTTGTGCAATGACCCGTTGCACAATTGCCTTATCCGGCCATGCCGAGGCAAAAGTGCGCATATATTTAAGATTACGCGGCGAGAATCCCTTCATATCAGGAAACTCTTTGTTCAGATCAGCAGATAGACGATCTATTACCTTCGCTCCCCAACCTTCTTTTTCCTGCTTTTCAATAATAGCTGTGCCAATATCCCAATATAGATTGACCAATGCGGCATTGCCGGCCAATACCACACGCAATCGTTCCTGACGTATTCTGGTTTTAAGCTCTATCAGAAAATCTTTATAAATATTGGAAACATTCGCAAGAGGGGATCCTATGGGAAAGCCAACTTCCGGTTTATTATGTCCAAGAAATACGCGTTCATTTGATTTATCACTTGCCATATATTATCCCCAATTTCAATATCTCTTTTTTGTGCCAAGCTAAAATTCCAAATTCTTCTGGAGCGCAAAAACTTTATCTGTATAAAAGTTCTTGCGTGTTTAATATTATCAAAACTATATTTTCATCATTTGAATTTCCCCATTCAACAATGTACCGCCGACTCTTTAAGGTTCAATGCTGACTAACAGTATTCTTTGTCTTTTGTAATAGACTATCGCAAGGTTTAGGGGCCAAACTTGCATAACTATCATGCCGAAGGACAAACAAGCCGGTGCTCCCGGCATTGCAGCCATTTTCCCGGCTTCCGCCTTTTTGGCTTCATCTTCATTTCCTTCATTAACTTCATGGTAAAAAAAATATTTCTGATTTGGATTTTAATTTGACAAAAAGCGGTTTTGCACGTATTTTATTAATGACGATAATACGTAAGGAGCATTGAATATGTCGAAATTGACACTGAGTATTCCGGATAAGGAAATCACGCTGGCCCGCAAGAAAGCCAAGGCGCGCGGGACGAGCATTTCCGCGATGTTTGCGGAATGGGTCCGCGCTGAAAACCCTTCCGGCTCCGTCAAACATAAAATCGGGCCGCTGACCCGTTCCATTTCCGGGATTATGAAACTTCCAACAGATTTCAACGAAAAGGAAATGATGACGGAAATCCTGGCGGAAAAATACGGAGTCAAGCTGTGAAACTGTTCATCGACACCAATGTTGTGATTGACGTGCTTGCTCAACGCCAGGGATTCTATGACGCCTCCGCCGCAATCCTGACCATGCTGGAAAAGGATGAGGCCGAAGGATTTATTTCCGCCATCAGTTTCAATAACATTCATTACATTCTGCGCAAGCAGAGCGGCAAGACCAAATCCGTCAATGCCATCCGGATGCTGTTGTCAACGTTCAACATCGTCACGCTTGACAAAAAAATACTTACCCGGACCATTGAATCCAATTTCAACGATTTTGAAGACGGCATTCAATTTTTCTCGGCGATGCGCAGCAATGCGGATTATCTGATCTCCCGCAATGTCAAAGATTTTCCTCATGACGACATTCCGGTGCTGACGCCCGAAGAGTTTCTGCAACTTGACTTCGCGTAAAGCCGGTCAGGCGACCGGCGCTCCCGGCATTGCAGCCATTTCTCCGGCTTCCGCCTTTTTTGCTTTATCTTCATTTACTTCAGTAGCTTCATGGTGAAAATGTTCCCCTTCTTCCGTGCTTTTCGGTGTATTCCGTAGTCAAAAAAACTGTTTTTCCCTATCTTAAAGTATTTCATTTAAGCCATTTGCACATTTTCTAGTTGACAAATCTTCTATATATGTAGACTTTGATGTAAAATTTTTTTAATGGGAACTATGGGTTAATTGAAAATTGAAAATTGAAAATTGAAAATTGAAAATTGAAAATGGGAACCATGAAAACAGATTAACCACAGAGGGAAAGCCGAGGACACAGAGCAAAAAGCCAGGAATAAGATTCACAATGAAGCACATGAAGAAATTGAAGTTATTAATCAAAGAAATAATTTTTCTTCATTACCTTCATGCTCTTCATGGTAAAAAAGGATTTTCTCAGTGTTCTCAGTGGTTAAAAATGATTCTGCACAATGGGTGTCCAAAATCAGCGCGGCAGGTGTCCAGAATGGTTGTAAAAATGAAAAGCGTTGTGCTGAAGAGGTCTCTAATTCCTCGGAAATGTTCTGCACCGCGGGGTGTCCAAAATGTATGGCGCTGTGGCAGAAAACCTATGAGGCCTATGGGGCTTATAGGTCTTATAGGGCCTATGGGACTTGTGTCCAAAATGTCCGGGAGGGGATGTCCAAAATGTGCGGGAGGGGGTGTCCAAGATGTCCGGGAGGGGATGTCCAAAATGTCCGGGAGGGGGTGTCCAAGATGTCCGGGAGGGGGTGTCCAAGATGTCCAGAATGGTTGTAAAACTGAAAAGCGTTGTGCTGAAGCGGTCTCTAATTCCTCGGAAATGTGGCTTTATTGTAGGGCCGTCCGTATCGGACGGGGGATCCGGAACCTCCCTCTCAGAGAGAGGGCACTACACCGAAAGCATTATGCTCAACGACTATCCAAAGCCTCGGAGCGGGTTATGAAAATTGAAAAGCAATATGCTCAACGACTATCCAAAGTCTCGGAGTGGATCCACAGATGACACAGATGGACACAGATGTAAAACAAGAACAGTTTATATTGAAAGACTATCCAAAGCCTCGAAGCGGGTTATGAAAATTGAAAAGCAATATGTTCAACGACTATCCAAAGTCTCGGAGTGGATCCACAGATGACACAGATGGACACAGATGTAAAACAAGAACAGTTTATATTGAACTACTATCCAAAGTCTCGGAGCGGGGGAAATAATTGAAAATTGAAAATTGAAAATTATAAAACGGGGAAAGCAAAAGATTGGAGCAAAATGCATTATGCTCAACGACTATCCAAAGTCTCGGAGTGGGTTATGAAAAGTGGAAAACACTATGTTCAACGACTATCCAAAGTCTCGGAGTGGATCCACAGATGACACAGATGGACACAGATGTAAAACAAGAACAGTTTATATTGAAAGACTATTTAAGGCGGGCGTTGCCCGCAACCCAAAAGTAATTGCAATTTGACTTGAAAAATTCATGGTGTACTTCATAATATTTTGTTAGTGAAGCAAAATAAAAAAAGAGAATACACCATGAAAAAATTTATCGAAATGCATAAA
>CAIKZE010000485.1 GCA_903831825.1 uncultured Lentisphaeria bacterium
TCAAAAAAGCATGAATGAATGACAGATTGGCGGAAAAATACCGTTATGGCACGATAGAAAGTAAGAAAAAGAAGTTAAACAGCCGTCGGAATGCCGATAGGTCTTTCAAAATGGAAAATCTCAGGCCGACAGGCTGCTAGCAACCTAGGAATCTATGTGGGTTACCCCCAATTATTTAATATTGCGATGTCCAAAATAATAAGAAATACATACCACCACTCTCGGCAATAGAACATTTTCATTAAGGATAAAGAAATAAGTCCCAAGGAATAACTACAAAACATGAGGTCTAACCAATAATATTATAACAGCAAACATAAAAATAGAAGTCGAAATGTAATGTTATGCATATTGGTGGCGATCTTTGATATATTCCAATGTTGCATTAATCATTAATTCTGACCTACTCACGTGTTTGCGTTTGGCGTAATCGGTTATACGTGCTAATTTGTCGCCAGTAGTGGTGATATTTACGCGCTCAGTTTTAGCAGGTGGATAGACAGGTATAGGTAAAACAAATGATACTTCTCCATCTTTCGAATCTGCTTTTGCTTTAATTCCGGAGACTCCAGAAGGTTTCGGCAAGGTCTCTCCATGTTCAACCATATCTCCAACAAGAGTTTCAAGAGCTTCCTGTGCATTATAAATAACTTCGTCCAAAGATTCTCCTTGAGTTACGCAACAGTGAAAATCTGGAAATTTGCACCAGTATCCTCCTTCTTTTGCTTCAAATACGATTGCCAAATAAATAATTTTTGTACTCATAATAACCGCCCTCCTCCAAGGGTTGTCAAACTTAAAATATTCTACATCGCCGGGATTATGCTAGACCGGCAGCTTTTAATGTGTCAATTGCAGTTCCACTTTTTACCTCCTTGTTTGGGTGATAGTGTACAGTAATTTGACCTGGTTTGTTAAGGTGACGATAAATACGACAACTTCCTTTTCCCTTTCTGGAGACATACCAGCCATCATCTTCTAATCTCCTGACTAATTCACTGAATTTCATGTGTCTCCTTTTGTTTATATTACTTTATTATAAGAATACATCAAAAATTGTGTATTGTCAATAATCCAAGACTTAAATGTGTTAAAAAATGTGTATTTTTATGGGTACTGTCCTGCGTGGGCTGACCCCATTTTCTAATATTTTTAAGCATAAAACAGATAAAGAATCTGTCAAAAAACATGTTTAAAGCTATTTTGAATTGGTGACTGGTGACTGGTGACTGGTGAGTGGCGACTGGTGACTGGCGGCCGGGAATTAATGACCATTGAGCCAATTGCAAAACTCAAGTTTTGCAGGAATTCAGGATTCAGAATTCAGAATGAAATTCTAATTCAAATCCAGATTTATTCTGACTACTGACTACTGAATTCTGACTACTTTTGCAATTACCTCCATTTACCATTCGTTTTCCAGCAAGCTCCTTCCTTACGGGATTAAATGTTCGGGCGTGGTATTCAGCGCGGCCGCCAGCTTAAGCATGGCTTTCGGCGTGATTTTGCGCTTGCCTTTTTCATAGTCGCTGATAACCGTCTGAATAATGCCGCAGCGTTCCGCAAGCTGCTGCTGGGTAAGCTTGGCTTTCAACCGGTATCCCATCAACAATTCACCGGAACCGGTGCTCTTCCAGAACCTGGTGTCACGGATATCAATGAAATCATTTTCCTCTGAATCAAACAAGTTAATTTTCATGCTGCGGCGCAGATATTTAAGCACCCGCTCCGCCCGCTCTCCGGTAAGAGAGATTTCAGTATGGGGCGTTCTCACGAGAACCGACATAGTATACCTCTGTTGTTGCTTCGGACTCTGGAGGGTTGTCCTCCGTGGCAACCGTTCCTCTTCCAGCCTTCGGCAGGAAACCATAAAACCCGGTTATGACGGAGCATAACCCTCCATGAAAAACCGCAAAACCAACACCGGCAAATCCGATTATTCACAAAACCGAATGCGCTGATATTATATTATCAGCGCATTCGCGATTACCGTCCACATCGTCAGCCTTATAAATTATTGTTTCTTAATAGTACAATATAGCAAAATATAGCAAAAGTCAATATATTTCCGTAAACTTTTATAAAAAAGTTGAATTTAACGGCGGTTTATCGGCATAATAACTTTTTATTTTTGTTTCACCTTTCCTTATACTGGATCGCAATCTTAAAGCAAGTAAAGATTGCGAATCGGTATTAATGTTTAACGGACCATTTCCTGATGAAGATAGTGATGTCCGTTTTGGATAATTTTCCGGCTGCAACGGCAAGAACGGTTTCGGCAAAGTCATCTTCCGGAGCGGTGAAGTCATATCCGTTCAAGTCCAGAAAGACTAAAGCTGCTACTGCTCCAACCCGCTTGTTGCCGTCAACGAAAGGATGATTTTTAACCAGATGAAAAAGATATGCGCCGGCCATTTCATGAATGCCGGGATGCAGATATTCTCCGCCGTATGTGGCGGACGGCATGCCGAGAGCGGACTTAAGCAGATTGATATCACGGATGCCCGGCTCTCCGCCGTAAAGCATAATCTGGTTCTGGTGGATTTCCAGAACTTCGGCTATCGAAAGAAATAATATCCGCACGGTTTACTCCGCAAGTTTTTTAAGGGCTTTGGAGTACTTGCGGTTGACTTTGGCTAATGCCGACTGAAAGGTGCGTCCGCGTTTGGCGTCGCGTACCGGAGTGAAGATAAGCGCCTGGCCGTCAGTAGTAACGTCAAACGAAGTTTCGGCATCAGCGCCAAGCAGATCGAGAATCGGCTTTTCGATTACCAGCGCCATGCTGTTGCCATGTTTTGTTAAAGTCTTAATCATAGCTCTTTTTGAAACCCCTTTTTTTTAACCACATAGACACAGAGACACAGAGAAATCCTTTTTTAATATTAAACCTTTTTGCTTTCAACTGGAGGGTTGTCCTCCGTGGCAACCGTTCCCCCGGAACATCTATGGAACCGTAAAACCTTGGAATCTGGTTATGACGGAGCATAACCCTCCAAATTAACGCTGCATTCTCTTTTGAACTCTCATTTGTCTTTTGGCAGTTTCTTTTTGATAAAACTGCGGGTCCCGCAGTCAATCGCGGTCTCCTGGTACAGGTTGATACATTGTTGGTACTAAGATACAACGAATAAACAAGTTTGTCAAGATTGGTTTACAATGCAACATTTACGCCAGCAGGCTTTCGTAAGCCAGTCCAAGCCCTGAATGCAGTTTGCGGATCATTGACAAACTCAATTTTCTTTTTTTATTTATGATGTCGTAAAATCTGCCGGTTGAGCCGAAATACTCTTTCATGTCAACCGGCCTGAGCCCCTGCTGTTCCATGCGAAACGTTATTGCCTCAATCGGATCGGATTTGGCAACCGGATAATGTTTGCGGTCATACTCCTCAATCAATAAGCTGAGAATCGTCAGCCGCTCATATTCCGGAGCGCCGGGCTGCGGATTGGTTTTAGCCATAGCCAGGACTTTCTTCATGGCGTCGTCATAATCTTCTTCAGTTTCAATCAAATGAATGTTGTTCATATTGCCATACTCCTTTAAAATGTTTTTCGATTGTATTCCTCATGTGTGCCTATCCATTCAATACTCTGCACGGCTGAAATTTTGAAAATAGACGAGCAGGATTGTGGATTGGATTTTTTCGATCCGACTGATTGGCGATATGAATATCGCCTGAAGGAGGAACGGAAAAATACAGCCGCAAGACACTCGCCGCAAAGCGGTTGCAATCTTTCGAGTTTGGATTCGCACTCTTCGAGGCCTTCGATACCCCGGTATCGGCAGCCTCTCAGAATACGAACCAATTCTCAAAATCTTCGCAATCTATTGTTAAAATTTCAGCCGCGCAGAGTAATAAACACCCTGCCGGCTACAATCACGACAACTGTTGCCAGGCGGTAATTATTGCCTTTGATATTGAATATCACAGTATTGTCATGCAGTATGCTGGCCTGCGGATAATCTTTTTTTATATCATTGAAAGACCGCCAGTTGGAATTGGTCACGTCATTAACCCATCCGTCTATCTGACGGCGGCAGTCGCCATGCTTCTTTTTAAACTCATCCAGCAGTTTTAAGCCGACCACCTTCATTTTGTTCCTTAATTGTTATATATTATAATAGTACCAATATGGTACTATGTCAAGCCGGAAACCAATGCCTTTTATAATTTCTCTTCTTGCATGGTTTTTCAGTTGCAAGATACTGCATTCAAATGCTTTAGGCATATCCCGCAACCCTTCCGTTGACAAATTTACTATATATGTAGGGACAAGGAATATGGGTTGATTGCGCGCTTGCCGCGCAATAACCCCTCTTGAACTGGGCCGTGGGATATGGGGATTGCTTTTTCTCGAGGTCTCTTAACAGGCTGAAGCAGTGCATTTTCGACAGTTCAATCCTGGCGTAA
>CAIKZE010000486.1 GCA_903831825.1 uncultured Lentisphaeria bacterium
ATCCGACTGATTGGCGATATGAATATCGCCGGAAGGAGGAACGGAAAAATACGGACGCAAGACGCTAGCCGCAAAGCGGTTGCGATCTTTTGAGTTTGGATTCGCACTCTTCGAGGCCTTCGATACCCCGGTATCGGCAACCTCTCAGAATACGAACCAATTCTCAAAATCTTCGCAATCTATTTTAAATTTTCAACCTTATAGAGTATATTATCAGATTACAAAAAAATAAATATTAACCGTTGGAGATTAAAATGGAAAATTTAATAGAGAAAGCCAAAGTGCTGGTGGAAGCGCTGCCGTATATTCAGAAATTCCGCAATGCGGTTATCGTAGTCAAATTCGGCGGCAGCGCCATGGAAAATCCGGAGCTGATAAGAAGCACGATGCGCGATGTCGTATTGATGGAATGCATCGGCATGCGCCCGGTCGTGGTACACGGCGGCGGCAAGGCCATCACCGCGGAACTGACCAGACAAAATATTCCAACCAGATTCGTCAACGGGATGCGTGTCACCTGCGCCGACACCATTAAAGTGGTGGATGAAGTTCTGCACAACGTAATCAATAAAAATCTCATTGAAGAAGCCGCTCAGTTCGGCGGCAAAGCCGTCTCCATTTCCGGCAAGGAAATGCTCAGAGCGGAAAAAATGTATTCCAAAGACCCGGCAACCGGCGAGCAGATTGATATCGGCTTTGTCGGAGACATTGTCGGGGTTGATGCGGAGAAAATCCTGGAAGCCGTTAAAAATGATATCATTCCGATCATTCCGCCGCTTGGCGTGGGGAAAGACGGCCAGGTGTATAACATCAACGCGGATATCGCAGCCTGCAAGATTGCCGAGGCGCTGAAATCCAGAAAGCTGGTGTTCCTCAGCGACGTACCCGGAATTCTGAGCAATCCCAAAGATGAATCAACGGTCATCCCCACCATCTGCACGACCGAAATCGACCAGTTGATTGCGGACAAAGTAATCACCGGCGGCATGATTCCGAAAATAATGAGCAGCCTGCACGCGCTCAATGCCGGAGTCAGTAAAGTTCACATGATTGACGGACGGCGGGAACATTCGCTGCTGCTCGAAATCTTTACCGACAGCGGTATCGGCACCCAGATCGTAAAACCCGATTCAGCATCATGAATATAGTTATCACCGGAATGAAACACTGCGGCAAGAGCACTCATGGCAATGCGCTTGCCGAACATTTAAAATGCCGCTTCTGCGACACGGACGACATGCTGACCGACCTCTACCGTGAACAGACCGGGAAGCGGTTGTCACCGCGCGATATATTCCGCGACGAAGGCGAAAGTTTCTTCCGGAATCTGGAAGTGGAGGTGGTAAAACAGCTTGCTTCGGGGAGCAGTGACGGCGATAAAAATAAGGTGATTGCGCTCGGCGGCGGCCTGCCGGCCAATGATGCGGTAACTCCGTGGCTGGAAAAACTCGGTTTTTTCGTGTATCTTAAAGTGTCGCCGGAAATAATTTTTAAACGGATTATGGCAAGAGGCCTGCCGCCTTTCCTGGACCCGGCAAGACCTTATGAAAGTTTTAACGAGTTGTATAAACAACGGGAACAATATTATCTCCGGCTCGCAAATCTGGTCGTTGAAATCGACCATGAATTGCCGTTAAAAGCAGCGGACAAACTGATAATCGACAGAATCGAGGAGGCATTGAATGAGCGGCAGCACATACGGTAAAATTTTTACAGTCAGCACGTTCGGCGAATCCCACGGCGGCGCGGTAGGCGTAGTCGTTGACGGAGTCACCCCCGGCATCGCGCTTTGCGAGGCGGATATTCAATGCGAACTGGATCGCAGAAAACCCGGACAGTCCTCAGTCACCACGCCCAGGGCGGAAACTGATACCGTCAAAATCATGTCGGGTATTTTCGAGGGCAAAACCACCGGCACTCCGCTGATGATGATTATCATGAACAGCGATGTCCGTTCCTGCGACTATGACAACATCAGGGAACTGTTCCGTCCGGGTCATGCCGACTATGCTTATCATAAAAAATACGGGATCAGGGATCATCGCGGTTCCGGCAGAGCGTCCGGACGGGAAACCGCGGGACGCGTCGCCGCCGGAGCGGTGGCGAAAAAACTGCTTGCCGCCAAAGGCATCAGCATAACCGCCTGCACCCTGGCGGTAGGCAATCTGAAATGTGAAAAATACGAGCCTGATTTCATAGAAAAGAACCCGGTGCGGGCTTGCGACAGCAGTGTTGCCGCAGCTATGGAACAACGCATCCTGGAGGCAAAAAATGAAGGCAACAGCATCGGCGGCATCGTTGAATGCCGCGTCTCCGGTGTTCCCGCCGGCATTGGTGAGCCTGTTTTCGACAAGCTTGACGCGGAACTGGCCAAAGCTGTTGTTTCCATCGGCGGCATCAAAGGCATCGAATTCGGCGCGGGTTTCGCCGCCGCCGCGATGACCGGCAAACAGCACAACGACGCAATGTCACCGGCCGGTTTTATCACCAACAATGCAGGCGGCATCATCGGCGGCATTTCCACCGGAGCTGAAATCGTTTTCCGGGCGGTGGTCAAGCCGACCTCATCCATTTCCATCGAACAGGATACTGTTGACCTAAACGGGAACGCGGTTACCTGTGCGACGAAAGGGCGTCACGACCCCTGCCTCTGTCCGAGGATAGTTCCGGTCGTTGAGTCCATGACCGCCATCGTCCTTATTGACTTGCTCAAACAACAGGCAGCGTTGAACTGCTAGAAAATTACAGGAGAACGGGTCATGTCAGGCAAGAAAATGCTGATTCAGAAATTAGGCGGCAGTTACCAGTTCATAATCAAATCGCCTGAAGAACTCAAGCATATTCCGGATTTGAATGTTGCCCGCTGGGCGGCTTCCGCCGCCGCGAGTGAAAACCTCAACTGCGACCAGAAATTCCTGGAATTCCTGGATTCCGACAAGAACGGCAGAATCAGGGCTGACGAAGTAAAAGAAGCATATTTATGGCTCAAGGACGTGGTAAAAGATTTCAGCGTTCTCCATTCAGAGAGCGAGGCGATACTCGATTTATCAGAGATCAGCGATGCGACAGACCAGGGCAGGGAACTGCTGACTGCCGTCAGCGAACTTCTCAGTGAATGTGTCAAAGACAACAAAATCCGCATTGAAGACGTCAGGGCAAAAGCAAAAAGCCTCGCGTCCGGCCCGCTGAAAGGCAACGGCGTCATCACCGCCACCGCATTCAACGGCACGTTGTCCAGACAGTTGGCGGAAGATATTATCAGCGTTACCGGCGGGGTTCCCGGGCCGGGCGGCGAAAAAGGCATTTCCGAATTTCTGCTGGAAGGCTTCCTGAACGATGCCGACTCATATTTAAAATGGGAAAATAACCCGGACATTCCGGCCGGACAAAAATTTTCAACCGACTATCCGGTTTACAACAAATTGCGCGGCAAGCTTGACGAATACTTTGATTATTGCCGCATGATAATTCTGGACCCGGCCAACCGCAGCCGTTTCACCTCCACCCCCTATCTGCTCCCTGAGCTGGAACTCAAGGACCATGACGCGGTGCAGGAATATTTGAAATCAGCCCCGCTGGCGTCCCCCTGCCCTGAGACCGTAATCGATTTCGAAAAAGATGTCAATCCGTTTTACCAGGAGGATGCGGCGAATTTCGTAAATACGTTTGCCATGAAAGTCATGACCTTGAAACAGTGGCAGCAATTGAAGGAGCGTTTTGCCGCATACGAGGAATATCTGATCGGCAAGGACGGCAACCGCGTGGACCGTCTCGGCAGCGATAAATTGAACCGGTATCTGAAAAGCCCGGCCCTGGAAAAACTGCGGAATCTGTTGAAAGAAGATAACAACCTGAAAATCCGGCTGCAAAAACTGTCAGACCTGGAAAAACTCATCCTGTTCAAACAGCACTTCTTCAGGTTTACCAGAAACTTTGTGTCATTCGGCGAATTATTCACTCCCGGCAAACATTCAATGATTCAAGCCGGAACTGTCATTATGGACGGCCGCTGTTTCGATCTGACCATCAGGATAAAAGATGATATCCTGGAACATAAGAAAATCGCGGCGAAATGCAATATGTATATCATGTATTTGAAACTGAAAAGCCGCGACAAGACAAAGAACTTTGAAGAAAAAATCATGTATGTTGCCACGGCAGTGGCCGGCGGCGGATGCTCAAGGCTGTATATCGGCAAACCGGGCATTTTCATCGGCTGGGACGGCAACGCGTGGGATGCCAGGGTGGTGGATATTGTCAACGGGCCGGTTTCACTGTTGCAGTCACTGCTGCTGCCGTTGAATAATTTCAGCAATTTCATGAGTGAAAAGCTGGAAAAAGTCACCTCGCTTGCCAATCTCCAGCAGACGTTGAATAAAAGCCTGACCGTCCCGGCGGACGCGGCGAAAACCGGTTCCAGCGCGCTGACCGGCGGTTCGATCATGGTGTTGTGCGGCAGTATCGGAGTTGCCGCCATCGGCAGCAGCATCGCTTTCATCATTAAATCATTGTCGGCGGTGTCCGGCTGGAGAATCCTGGGATGGACAATATTAATTCTGCTGATCATCTCATTGCCGCCGGTAATTTCCGGAATCTATAAATTAAGAAAAAGAAACCTCGGACTGTTTCTGGAAGCTGCCGGATGGGCGATCAATCTGCCGCTGCGGCTCGACGCCGGAACCGGCAGCATCTTCACCTATACGCCGCGCTATCCGGCAGAGGCCAATATCGTTCATCTGGACTTGATTCGCAGCTACATAAAAATCGAATCGCCCGGCACGGAATGCCGTCGCTGCCGCCCTATCCTGTTATGGATTGCCATAATCTTTGCCGTCATCACCGGGATAGTGATAGTCATTAACAATTTTCTGCCGGTAATTCCTGATTAATCCTGTCAGGATTATTTACCTTCCATGCCGAGCCGGTTGTTCAGCATTACGCCGGTTTCGGTCCGGACGTTCTCCAGCAATTCCTTTTCCTGAGGAGCTGTAACTGTCATCAGTCTTCGCGTTGCGTCCTGACGGACGGCCTTGACGATAGACCTGAATTGGGCAACCGTGTTGTCCTGGCTGCCGCCGATATTGCGGATTTGCCGTCCCAGCGCCTTACACTGCTCTTCCTTTTCTTCATCGGATAATTTTGCGTCACTCAGCGCAATAACTTTTTCCGTCAGCGTGGTGCAATACGGCGGGGTTTTCATCCGATCTTTTGAAGCGGCATACGCAAATGCGATCTCTGTGATTTCCCGGTTAAGCCCGTCAGCCGTTCCGGCCAGTTGCGGATTCTGCATCTTCCGCTCATTGAGCATTTGTCCCATTTTACGCTGCCAGGCGGCATAATCTTCAATGCGTTCGCGAATGGTCTGGACAAACAGATTCATCAGGACAAATGCATCCTGGATATGCTTTTTCTCTTTGATTGACTCGCTGCGGTAAAAAATCTTTTCCACGTTTGCGGTGGTGCCGCAGGTAGCCGGATAATGGTTTTTAGGGGAGTTCATCGCTTCGAGCCGGTTATTCAGCGCTTGAGGCAACAGCTTATGCAAGGCGTTTTTGGGCATGATAATGTCGGATGGCGTCTTGCTAGTGCCGTTCAAGGAGTAAATCAGTGACGGAGCCGTATTGAAGACAGGTTTTTTATTCAACTGAACCATGGGATATTTGGCAAAAACCTTATTGTCCTGCAGATAGCATGGATAAGCAAATCCGCCTAAATCGGAGGACCAGGCCTGCCAGGCGGAAAGGTTAATGAAACCAACCCCGTTGCCAATATATCCGTTATTGTCTTTCGGAATCAAAAACCAGGATTCGCAAGTGGGGGTGTCGGCATGAAACCCCTTGTCCAGAAATGTTGCCAGCTTCCATTCCGCCGGGAATGGCGGAGTCCAGTTCAGGGCCGTAAAAGTGCCGGAGTTAAGCTTTTCAGCGGCCTTGTACCAGATGCCTTTGGCGGCGACTGCGCCAATCCAGAACTTGGATTTGATGCCTGCGGACAGCGCTGCCGAGTCGAACAGATTGCCTTTTTTAGTTTCAGTAATGCTCATTTCAGGCGAATCCCATAACAGCGTCAACATGGCATTGCCGTTGTCAAACAAGTTTACCAGTAAATGATTGTCGGCGGGTATGTTCATGTTTGCAGCGGGCGCTGATTCCGGGTAAAAAATCATGGAATCGGCCAGAAAATCCGGCAGTATCAGGACTTCGCTTTTCATTGTTGCCGTAATGGCGGCCTTACCCTGTGCGAAGTCAGATTCGGCTTCAATATATTCAAACCCGTTTTTGACGGAATAAGTCACAGTTACGGTCAGGCCTCCCGCAAAACTATAAACGACTTCCGCAACAGCCAGTTCCGGAGTATCTTTGACGACTTTAAATGAACTGACGGATGCGGCATTGCCCTGCTGAAATGCGTTCAGCAAGGCCGCGCCGCACAAGCGTCCTTCCGACCTGTACGACAGTATAACGCCAGGATTGCCTTTGGTAATATTCAAGGCAATTTTACCGTTTTGAATTTCAAGGTTTTGTTCCGACTGCTTTATACTGACGGCAGTTGGTTTCTCCTGCGGCGTCTTCCCTGACGGAACTATCTCAACGTCGTCCAGCCACAGCTTTCCGGATTTAGTCAGGCCGATCTGGATGGAGGCGGGAAACTCCTCCGTAACGTTCAGCTCTACTTCAAACTTGTTCCATTCCCTGTTGCTCGCCCGGCATTCCTCGCTCAGAATGCCTTTTCCCTCCAATTGCAAGGCGGCGGGCTTCTTTTCCGCCCACGCACGGGTGTCATATATCTGCATGAGAAAAGACTGTTCCGGATCCATTTTCGCCCATGCCCGGAATATATAGCAGCCCGGTTTCAAGGTCGCATTCAGGCTGGGATGCAGATAGCCGGCGGGGCTTGTCATATGGACCAGAATACTCTGTTTCCCGGAATGCGATTGGCTGTTGTCAATTGCAACAGTACCTGCGGCTCCGCTTTCTTTTTCAATGCCGCAACCGACGGGGAGCTGCCCTTGAACGCCCTCCTCAAAACCGCCGTTTTTAACTATACCGACAACGTTACTCTGCGACGTCCCGGCAGCGGCGCTTGTCTTCTTCTCTGACGGAACTATCTCAACGTCGTCCAGCCACAACTTTCCTGGTTTAGTCAGGCCGATCTGGATGGAGGCCGGAAACTCCTCCGTAACGTTCAGCTCTACTTCAAACTTGCTCCAGTCCCTGTTGTTCGCGCGACATTCCTTGCTCAGGATGCCTTTTCCCTCCAATTGCAAGACGGCGGGTTTCTTATCCGCCCACGCACGGGTGTCATATATTTGCATCAGGAAAGACTGTTCCGGCTCCATCTTCGCCCATGCCCGCAATATATAGGAGCCAGGTTTCAAGGTAACATTCAGGTCAGGATGCAGATAGCCGGAGTCACTTGTCATATTAATCAAAATGCTCTGTTTCCCGGAGTGCGACTGTGTGTTGTCAATCACGACTGTTCCTGCGGCTCCGCTTTCTTTCTCAATGCCGCAACTGGCCGGAAGAGCCCCTGGGGTTCCCTCCTCAAAGCCGCCGTTCTTAATCAGACCGTCGGCATTACTCTGCGCAACTGCTACATTTCCCGCCAGCAACGCCAGCGCCAATGCAAAAATCAACACCATTACTTTCATTTTCCGGACCTCCTTATACTTATTATTTATTCCGATGCATGTTTTATTTTGGCAATATTCAGCAGAAACCCGCAACCAGCTACCTGAAAAATTCACTTTTTGACTGAACATAATGATGCTCCCTGTTTAGTATATGGCACAAAAATTGGTGATTGCAGCAGTGTGTCGGCAATGAGGTCATAGCCTTTATCCAGCGGATGGCTGGCGTCGGCATACATTTCCGACGGCAAATCCGGCACCAGCACATATTCAATGTTTTGATTTTTCAACCAGTTGCAGATGCCCTGCTGAATTTTCCGGAATTTAACCAGGCTGGCGGGAGTCAACATGTACGGGTTGAGCGGCCCGACCATTACGCAAATATGGTTGTCGCGTTCTTTGAGCAGTTTAACAACATTGGTAAAGGCCTGCCATTGGTATGACTTATCCAGGGGAACCCATTCCCACTCCTGCGCGGCAATTCCTTTCTGCTTCCAGTTTTCACTGCTGTTCTTCTTCTCTTTTTCACTTGGATCGACGGTCATGGAAATTTGTGAAAACGGGGTTTTGTAAGGATTATCAACCATCCACTGGTTCAGATCCTCGTTGTTGAAAAAAGCCAGCCGGATGTGGTTGAGCAAACAGAAGAACGGAACAGTGCGTTCCCGGCAAATATTAAGCCTGCCGCTGAAACTTTCGGTATAACATTTGTATTTAGAGGAAAATTGCGGAATCAGGCGCGGATGATGCACCTGCATTTCCTCGTCATCGCTCAAATCGTATTTCCGGCTGTTCATCCACAGCGGATTGTAGTGCAGAATGACCGTCTTGTTTTTAATGGCGCCGCCGTAATATTTCAACAATCCTTCAAGCGCAACGCTGTGCATCCCGTCAATCGCCAGATTGGCGACTACCTGACTGTTCAACCTGCGGTTGATCTTGGCCGGCAAAGTACTGCTGCTGTCAACATACATGCCCCAGACTACAGAGTCTCCAATGAAGATTACCGGGTATTTTTCAGCGGCTTTCTCCGCCCATTTTTCGTAAACCCAGTAATCGTCGCGGGAATCGTAACCAATGCGAAACTCACTGCCGGTCCGGATATTTTCTATTTTGCCCCAAATGAACGGCAACAGAAACAGTACCCCGATGATGATAATGACTCCGGTAATCGCCAGTTCCTTGAAATTCAGGCGAAAGGTATTGGAACTGAAAATTCTTTTTTTTCTCATGCCTATGTCACTCCATAACTTAAAATTGAAAGTAGATGAATTGTTTATTGGCGCCGGTGGAAAAAATCAGGAACAGAACCAGTGCTATCACCATTCCGCCAACCCGGACAAAAGAGTTTTCCAGCAGCCATTTGTATTTGGAACTAAAAATGAGCTGATATATCCAGATCAACCCGACCGCGCTAAGCAGAAATACCGGGATTTCGGGGCTGACGTTATTGAACTGGCATATTTTCTTGAGAATCAGCATTGCATCGGAAAGATTAGCCGCCCGGAAAAAGATCCAGGTCAGGCAGATAAAATGGAACACCAGCAACTGCTTGATGATTTTCGGAGTTTTCAGATAAAATTGAGTTTTCTCCAAGTCTATGGTAAGCACCCGTCCGAGACCATTCAATCCGCCCCAGATGATGAACGTCCAGGCCGCGCCGTGCCAGAACCCGGAAATCACCATGGTCAGCAGCACGTTCCAGTAA
Organism: uncultured Lentisphaeria bacterium; assembly: GCA_903831825.1. Lineage (GTDB taxonomy): Bacteria > Verrucomicrobiota > Lentisphaeria > Victivallales > Victivallaceae > CAIPAT01. The sequence goes on from CAIKZE010000486.1 coordinate 9,339, forward strand.
ACCTTGTATTTGAAGCCGCGGTTGCCGCCAAGCGGAACATACACATAGTCCTTGAACCAGGAGGAAAGGCTGATATGCCAGCGCCGCCAGAAATCGCCGATATCGACTGCGGTGTAGGGGTTGTTGAAATTCAGCATCAGCCGGATCCCCATGGCTTTGGCCACCCCGCGCGCCATATCAGTATAGCCGCTAAAGTCGAAATAAATCTGCCATGCGAACGCGTAGGTCGCGAAAATCAGCGTCGTGCTGTCGTAAAAAGAAGGATTATTGTAGACTTTATCCACGTAAATCGCCAGAAAATCCGCCAGCACCACTTTTTTAACCAGTCCGATCAGAAACAGCGACAGCCCGTCGGAAACATCCAGTTTGCGGATGACCGGAGCATGCCGCAGTTGCGGCAGGATATTGCGGCCGCGCTCAATCGGACCGGCCACCATCTGTGGAAACATCGCAACAAATGAAGCATAGCGGATAAAGTGCCTTTCCACTTTCACTTTTTTGTAATAAACATCAATGATGTAGCTCATGGACTGGAATGTAAAGAACGAAATACCGACCGGCAGCAGGATATTCGCGACCGGCACATTCAACGGGATATGCAGGATAGTAAACAGCGTCCGCAGATTCTCCGTGAAAAATCCGGCGTATTTGAAAAATCCAAGCATGAAGGTGCTGTTCAACAGGCAAATCGTCAGCCATGTCTTTTTGTATCTGGTGTCGGCAATCATCAACCCGGCCAGATATTCCAGCGACGTCGAGTAAAAAATCAGGATCAGAAATAGCGGGTTCCACCAGCCGTAGAACACATAAGACGCAATCAACAGCCAGAGCAGACGCCAGTTGGTATGCCGCCGCAACAGCAGGTAAACCGCCATGGTGATCGTGAAAAAAATGACGAAAGTCCACGTATGAAACAACATAATCTGTTCCCTGTAATGTTAAGATTTTTAAGGATTAAATACTATTTAACGGCAGCTTTCCGCACACAACGGAAGCCGTAGGTATCATAGCCCTGACAGATATCGGCGGTCACCGGATTATCGGCAAAACGCCGGAAACTTTTACAGTCTTTAGGCCGGCTGGACCAGTTGCCGCCGCGCAATACGCGCTTATCTCCGGTTTTCGGCCCGGTCGGATTCAGTTCCGGACTGGTGGCATAATAATCCTTGTCGTAAAAATCATTGCACCATTCCGAGACATTGCCGTACATATCAAAGAGTCCGAAAGCATTCGGCCGTTTAGCGCCGACAGCATGGACTTTCTCGGCGGAGTTGTTCCGGTACCAGGCGTATGTATCCATTTGCGACTCGCCGCCATTGAAATAATGTTCTCCTTCAGAACCGGCCCGGCAGGCATATTCCCATTCCGCTTCGGTCGGCAGCCGATAGCCGTCGGCGCTGAAATCACATTCCCAGGTCTCCGTATTATAACATGGTTTCAACCCTTCTTTGAGCGAGCGGGCATTGCAATACTTAACGGCATCGGTCCAGCGTGTCCGTTCCACCGGGCCTTTTTTATCGCGGAATTTTGAAGGATTAGCTCCGGCAATGGCTTCAAATGATTCTTGGGTTACTTCACAGACATCCATGTAAAAACTGCCAACTGTAACCTTATGAACAGTTTTTTCGTCGTCTTTGCCGCCGGCATCGCCCATATTAAAGGAACCGCCGGGAATAAGCGCCATTTTAATTCCGGTCGGCGTGGTGATTGCCTGCGGCAGTTCCTTGTCCGCCGCGGCAAGCCAGTTCCCGCAGAGAATTCCGGTCACGCCCAGCAGCACGGTCATTTTCATGCATCTGTTCATATTCTTTCGCTCCTTATTTAAAAATTAACATGGTTATTGTTTAAGCCGGATTTCGGCGGATTGTCCTGCCTTCAGTTCAAAACTGACTCCTTTGTCATCTTTCAGGTAGATGTATTCAGCATCAACTCTGACCCCGTCAATATAAACTTCAGCTTCCCATACTGCCTTGGACAGCGGTATTTGTAGAGTCACCGGAACTGCGTTCCCGGACGGTGCAATAGTTACCAGGCGCGTGGATTCGTCTTTGCTGACGACGGCTACTTTCTGTTTATTCCGCTGTTCCGCATAACGCTGAATTTCCTCCGGCTTGGCCAGCCACAGAACGCAATCGAGCTTTTTCAACCATTCGGAATGTTCGGCTGGAATGTGCTGCAATGCCTGCTGATCGGGATAAACTTCATTGATCCAGCGTTGCCCGGCGATGGCGTTTTCGACTTCCAGCCGGAGCGCACTCTCGGTTTTTCCGGCGACCGTAACATTTACGGCGTCAGGCGAATTTACCGGAGCGGCAGAGGCGGACCAGGCGGCAGTCTTCCGTCCGCGCCATTTGGCAATGTATTCAGTCGGTACTTCCAAAACGCTTTTGAGGCTGGCAATTCTTCCGGCAACTTTATTTTTCTGTTGTATCGCGGCGATGTCACTTATTAAAGCGCTACCTTCAAACAGCATGAACCAGGTTTTTGAATTATTGCTTTCACCTTTGACAGAAAACGTCTGAGGCTGTCCGTAGTTAATATACGCCGGAGCGATTTCCAAATACATTATTCCAATCAGGTCGTCGTTTCCGTCCACCAGCAGAGGATGAAAAGTAACTGTGCAGTCGTGATCCCGCCAAACGAGTTTTTCACCATACGTCGTATTGAAGCGCAGAATTTTTTTCCCGTTAATGGAAAGTTCGTGCCAGCCCGTGCTGCCCTTGCTGACGCCGAAACCGGCCTGGACAGCAAACACTACCGGTTTGCCGCGGAGAGCATCCGGAACGGACTTGGAAGTCCAGGTTACGGAGAGACTGCCGTCAAGCGGATATTCCCATAAACTTGGAGTCTGCTTTTTCTCGTAATTTGTATAGGTGGCTATGTAAAGCGCCGTTTTGGGCGCGGCCGGATCGAATCCTTCCAGGCGAGGCTTTTCTTCAGCGACAGATGAGTCCATGCCCAGTGCGGAAAGCAACGTCACAGCCATGACAAGAAAATGCGTTTTTTTCATTAATACTCCTCGATAAATATAGTTTATAAAGAAACATCTCTTTTGCTGATTACTTCTCTCAAGCAGATATCCGCTTTTTTCTTCTTGGACAACTGCAACAACAATTCCTCGATATCCCTGCTTTGCAGCGTCAGCCGGTTTTTGTATTCATTGATGACCTCGGCCGAATCAATTGTCCCCGCGGCAAGACCGGAGGTATTCACACCATGAATAACTTTGGACTGGCCCGCGTTGATGACAGACAGCAAACCGTTTTCATCTCTGAACCGGACACTGCCGTTGTTCACTTCCACAAAGCAGACTTCCGGCGTTTCAACAAGGATGAAACTGGATTTTTGCGTCATGAACACGCCTTGAGCCGTCGCCACGGTAAAAGCATCTCCGTCCTTAAGCCCTGAAATATCAGCCTGAATTACGCCGTCTTTCAAGGAAATGCCGGTACCGGACAACTTCTGCCGCTTATCGGTGATCGTGTGTATGTCGTTAAATTGAATAATGCTTCCGGACCCGACTTCCATTGAGGCCCGGCAGGAGAATTGAACAAAGGCGGATCTGGATTTAAAGATATGTACAGTATCATCGGTTTTCAGGCTCATGCCGTTGATAATCGCCTCTTCCTTATTGCCGGATTTAATCAACCCGCCGGGCGAACAAACCAAAATACACGGCATTTTATCTTTATCGTCAACCGTTCCGGAAGGTATTCTACCATAAAACATAAAGATCACTCCCGAAACTACCGCCAGCATCGCCGCAAGTGAAGCAACTATCCGGAATATTGTGAAAACGTGATGTTTCTCATTATCTTCCTTGCGAACCGCAGCCATGACTTCGCGGAGGAAATCACTGTCATTACCCGTCCCGTTACGCCCCATTTCCAGCAACAGGCCGTCAACCGCCAGCAACGCCGGATCCGGTTTTTCTCCGGACTTAGTTATATTGTTATTGTATTCTTTTTCCATATTTTCCTCGCTTTCCTTACTGTGCCGACAGATTTTTATCAATGCAATCCTTTAGCATGAAACGAACTCTTTCCAGACGTTTACGGATCGTGGCTTCATTCAGATTTTCAGATTTGGCTATTTCTCCGGTTTTCTGCCTTTGATAATAAAATTTATCCATTACCACTCTCTGTTCATCGTTAAGCTTTCCAACACATTCATTTAAAACCTGGAATAAAGATTCACCGGACACTGCATCGTTTTCCGCGGCATCCCACCGCGCGTAATTGGAATCAATCAGTTCGATGATCTCTTCGCTCATCGGGATTTCACGGTTGTGTCTGAAATGTTCCAGATACTTCATCCGGACAATCCCTCTGACCCATTTCCCGAAATCCTTTGATTCGTCGTATTCCTCCAACTTTTTAAAGGCGGTGATCATCGCTTCCTGAGCTATGTCCCTGGCTTGGTGAACATCTGAAACCAAAGAAAAGGCAAAGGCCAGGATTTTTTTATGATCGCGATTAAGCAACACCTCAAATTTTGTCAGCTTTGCTTCTTTATCATTCATTAAATATTCTTTATTTATATATAGTATTGACAGAAGTTAAGTAAATGTGACATCTCTTTTGATAAAAAAAAGCAGAATAATCTAGAAATATTGTGGAACTTAAACAAAATGTTGTTTTTAAAAGTCAGCAGACGATAGCATCGCACCACCATAGCAGTAAGCAAAATATCCGATCAATTTTCTTTCCGCACCCTTTAATTTATGGAAAAAATAAGATTTTTTAAGTAACAGTATTGCTTTTATTGGATTTTTGGGTTATAATCATAAATATTAACATAGCAGTAACATAGCAGGCATTAAAAAAGCTATGACATAGAGCAGGAATGAAAATAATGATTAACAATATAAAAGCACAAAATACTGAATTGCTTTATCTGAAAATAGCTTCAGAGATAAAGAGATGTATCGCAAACGGGGAACTCGCGCCCGGTGATACAGTGACTTCAGAACGGAAGCTGGCACATAATTACGGTGTCAGTTACGATACGATCAGAAAAGCTATTCAGTCTCTAGCAGCCTGTCGGCCTGAGATTTTCCATTTTGAAAGACCTATCGGCATTCCGACGGCTGTTTAACTTCTTTTTCTTACTTTCTATCGTGCCATAACGGTATTTTTCCGCCAATCTGTCATTCATTCATGCTTTTTTGA
>CAIKZE010000487.1 GCA_903831825.1 uncultured Lentisphaeria bacterium
ACTTTACCAGTTTCTGTTTGCATGCGTTCTGGCGTTTTTCTATATACGCAAGCAAATCCCGCATCTTGCCAGCCGCCGGACCGTAGTAACCGTTGAAAAAAACGTCAAGCAGTTTCTTTTCGTCTCTCTGCGGATCCTGCATGAGTTTGAGTCCAAGCCAGATGCGGAGCGGATTGAAGCTTTGCACGTCATCAGCGGCGTAATCATCAATAAAGCAAAAGTCCTCTGTCTGGGCGAACATTGACTTTACTCCGTTTTTCTGAAAGTATTCAAGATCAGGTTTCAGGCAGGAGATATTCACAAAAGGGGCGTAGAATCCCGGAGCATGCCCTTTGAACATCCGCCAGTAATCCCAGACCGCCATGTTTTTGGAGATGCGGCTCCACGGTTCGAACAGATCACGCATTTCCTTGTTGTACGCATGTGTGATAGGGCGAAAGAACTCCGACATTCCATAGTTGTCACACCAGCGGATCATCACATTGTCGCGCGGCTTGATCGTCTTCGGCACTTTCAGCGTGTGGTTGTAGGCGAAAGTCTGGATCAGGATGTCGGGATAATCGTTTTTAATGTCATCCGCGATCACATTGATGAAGTCAACCGTCAATCCGCTTTCAGCACCGCCTTCCCTGTCGATGATGGCTTTGCATGTCGGGCAGAGACATCCGTGTTCAATGCAGTCGTTCTGATCTATGCAATAGATAAATGGCGGGGGAAGGTTAAGACTCTTCGCCGTCTTGCGGTCGGCCTCGATGTAGCCACGGAGCTTTCCGATGATGATTTTCCTCACCTCCGGATTGGACAGACAGAGATCGAACCATAAACTGGTTGTGCCTTTAGAGTCAGTAATCCGCGCTCCCTTTTCGTTCATGGAGAAATACTCCGGATGCGCAGTTCCGTACTCCTTGGGGTTGATATAGAGGCCAAATGTGTGGCAACCGCCAGGAGCGCCAAGTTTGGGTGATGTGCCGTACTGCGGACGATATCCGCCCTCGTTCTTGTTGAATTGGTTGAAATAATTGGCGAAATCACGATTCCCCGGCGCAAAATCATAGGGATAGTATACGTCATGAAGAAGAAAGGCCGGTTTACCGGATAGTTTCGGGGCATTTATCGTCAAATCTGGATTGGTTGGAATAACTTCTGTGAGCGGATCAAGAATATGAACGCCAATGGACTCCTCCAAAAATTCATACGCCGCGTTGATGGTTCCCCTCGGCCTGCCGCCAGTTATAACAATGTTATTGCCAACCGTGATGACGGACCACTCCTCCGGCGCGAAACCTGACGTGACAAGACCATGGCTTTTGGCGAAATCAGTCCATCCCACATAGATGCCTTTGTCCAGCCTTACGCCAGATTTTTCTTCGACTATTTTGAACTCAGCGCCAGTGACTTTTTTCAGGTACTTTGCCAAATCGGCGGCGGCTGTCCGCTCGGCGGGGATTGGATTATCCCCTTCCACAATGACGTACTCCGTGACGCCGCCTTTCGCCAGGAGAATATTTTTCCCGGACGGCGGCGCGTTATTTGGGTTTTCCGTTCTTGAAATATTTTCCGCCCTCAGCCAGAATGCGAGCATAAGGATCGGAACAACGGCGATTAACACTCTTTTCATGTATTACTCCTGTATTTTATGAATTATTCAACAACCCGAATTTGCGGGTTCTGCCGCCGGAAACATCCCGGAACGGCAATAAACTTTTACTCCTATGATTCTTTACGGTGGATTAATATCAAAACCCTTCGTATGGATAATCAAGCATAAGCGTAATATCCAATATTTCCTGCCAGCCTAAACATCTGGAGTAAATACGGACGTCATCCATCTGCCCGGCAATTTTTCCGGGGTACCCACCAAAACCGGCCCCTATCGTTACCTGGTTTCCGCTCGTCGCTGCCGGAAATGTTTGGGTGGCTGGATAAGTTGGAGAGGCTTGCAGTTCCCCATTATAATAGCCCTTTATGTTTATTGATTTCAGACCCTTTTCCCGGACAACTGCTTCACATTCAATCCCGCCTTAACATTACATTCAATAGCACCTCCAAGTATATTATTTATAAATCGCTATTTATAACTTGATCAGGCCAGTACTGCGCTCAGGCAAACGCACCGGAGCGTTCGCATTCTCTGACATACGCCGAAAAACTCTGCCGGACTTGCTATTGCGCCCCTGTGGACTCATCCCGCTGTTAAATTCGTCAGTACGTCAGCATTACCGCGCGGCCGCATGATTACATCCCTGAAAAATTTATGAAAATTTCAGATCTATATCAATTGTACGGCGAAAAATTAAACGCTATATCACCTTGCGGAGCTGCCCTTTTAACATAGGGATTGTTTTGACCGTTAGCATTGATCGGATAAGTGGTCATGTCCATATACAATAAAAAAGTGTAGGGTTCGGAACTGGCATGGCCGTCCGCGTATAGCACATTGGAACTTTTGTTGTGGCGCATGCAAATAAATGTATAGTAATCAACGCGACAGCAGCCGCTACTGCCATTATTATTATCCCAGGTATCAACGTGAGTCAGTTGCTTGCTTGGACTTGCGATCATGCCGGTTTTGATCGCAAATTGCGGTGTCGGCTTGCCGAATCCGCCCACAGGCGTATAGTCATTGCTGCCGAACAAATATGCGTTATACCCGTAACTAACGTAACGGCAATTCGTGTTCCCGACCCATATCCTTTGGGTAGGACAGGCAAAAACACCATTGGAAGAATATCTGTTTGCATATGTTCCTTTTTTATCCAGATCAAGATATCGAAGATACAGGCCCGTCCACCAGGAATCAGGGTTGGTTGAGGAATTAAGAGCCGCTGGATGGAATGTATCATTGTTATCGTTAAGATAACCAAACATCGCGCTTCCGATTTGTTTCATGTTGCTTAGGCACTTGATGGACTGTGCTTTCAATCTTGCTCTGTTCAACGCCGGCAGCAACATTGAGGCCAAAATCGCGATTATGGCGATCACGATAAGGAGTTCGATTAGTGTGAAATTCAACGACTTACAACTTTTCTTCACATTCATTTCCGTGTTCCGATTTGTCTTCTGGAACATTGTTGCTTTCATTCTGTACCTCTCTCGTTTGGTTTTAAAATGCCAATTTTATGTAACGTTATTATTTTATCAAGGCTTTTGTCGATTCGCGAACTACTAATTTCACCTCACCTACTGCCAGGATTTCTTCGCTCGCACTGTTCAAACTTTTGTCTTTGACTTCTCCGAGCAGGAGTTCTACCGATTGCCGTCCAATATTTTCAAGCTGCTCTTCAACGGTAGTCAGCGCCGGAACGCATCTGACTCCGTAACTCATGTTGCCGTAACCGGTGATAGACACATCTTCCGGAATCCGTATGCCGATAGATAAAAGGATTGTCATCAGATGCAACGCCATGTCGTCATAAAGACAGAAGACGGCGGTTGGGCGGTTATTGCCGGAGAAAATATTTTTCAACATTTCAGCCGGAAAGACGCCTTTGCCGGTAAAACGTATCACCTGGCTCTCATTGATTTGCACTCCGGCGTCAGCGGCGGCCCGGCGGAAGCCGTCAACGCGCTGTCTGGCCCAACTGCTTTCGCAATAATCCAACGGGATCATGAAATTGCGGTGTCCAAGTTCATACAGGTGATTAAAGGCCAGTTTGCCGCCAAGTTCATCATCCGGCGTCACATGAATGCCGGTGCCGAACGAACGGCAGCTTGCCGCCACGCACAACGGAATTTTGCGGGCGGTCAGCAGCGCATGGAGCTGTGACAGGTTGATCTTATTGTCCAGGTTATAACAAATCACCCCGGCCACCCGCTGGCCGATGCACTGGCCGGCGATATTTTCTGCGGAACTGTCCTGTCCAACATAAATAACTTTAATGTAATAATCATGTTCAGCAGTAGCCTGCATAACGCCGTTGATGATTTTAGCGCAGTATTCCCGGGTTGTTGACGGCAGTAGTAGCCCGATAACATCATTTTTACCGGTAACCATGGCACGCGCAACATCGTTGCGGCAGTAACCGAGTTCTGCGGCGACATGCTTGACTTTCTGAGCCAACTGTTCACTTATGCCGATTTTCTTGAACTTATCATTTAAAACATAAGAAACCGTGGCAAAACTTACATCGGCTTCTCGTGCAATATCTTTTATAGTTACCATATACATCCGTCCTTAAACGTTTCAGAGGATCTTGAATAGATTTTACTTGATAATATGCGTTTTGTCAACAGCTAAATAAAAAAACCAGCAAAAAAGAATGAAAATATTTTTTTTAAGCTCACGAAACATAACAGCCGTCGCGTCACCAGTTGCTCGATTCACAATCACCGGCGCGAGGCGCTTTTCTGTTTTACGATTGTAACGGGGGATACGGCTGACCAACTGCGGGACGGGTGAATCATGATATCTTGAGTCAGATATTCACTGTAGATCGAATAATCTCAGACATATATTACATTATTGAAACAATGCATTTTTTCTTGTGACAGCAGATTAACATGCAATAAATCATGCCCCAATAGCATTACCCTGACCGCTCAAAATGAAGTGCTCCTGACGCAAATACACCCAGTATCTCCGGCACATTAAACAAGGAATATGGGTTGATTGCGCGCTTGCCGCGCAATAACCCCTCTTGAACTGGGCCGTGGGATATGGGGATTGCTTTTTCTCGAGGTCTCTTAACAGGCTGAAGCAGTGCATTTTCGACAGTTCAATCCTGGCGTAA
>CAIKZE010000488.1 GCA_903831825.1 uncultured Lentisphaeria bacterium
ACTTTACCAGTTTCTGTTTGCATGCGTTCTGGCGTTTTTCTATATACGCAAGCAAATCCCGCATCTTGCCAGCCGCCGGACCGTAGTAACCGTTGAAAAAAACGTCAAGCAGTTTCTTTTCGTCTCTCTGCGGATCCTGCACGAGCTTAAGTCCAAGCCAGACTCGGAGGGGATTGAAGCTTTGCACGTCATCAGCTGCGTAATCATCAATAAAGCAAAAGTCCTCTGTCTGGGCGAACATTGACTTTACTCCGTTTTTCTGAAAGTATTCAAGATCAGGTTTCAGGCAGGAGATATTCACAAAAGGGGCGTAGAATCCCGGAGCATGCCCTCTGAACATCCGCCAGTAATCCCAGACCGCCATGTTTTTGGAGATGCGGCACCACGGTTCGAACAGGTCACGCATTTCCTTGTTGTACTCATGCGTGATAGGGCGGAAAAACTCCGACATGCCGTAGTTGTCACACCAGCGGATCATCACATTGTCGCGCGGCTTGATCGTCTTCGGCACTTTCAACGTGTGGTTGTAGGCGAAGGTCTGGATCAGGATGTCGGGATAATCGTTTTTAATGTCGTCCGCGATCGCGTTGATGAAGTCAATGATCAATCCGCTTTCAGCACCGCCTTCACGGTCGATGATGGCTTTGCATGTCGGGCAGAGACATTCGTGTTCGATGCAGTCGTCCTGATCGATGCAATAGATGAATGGCGGGGGAAGATTTAAGTTCTTCGCTGTCTTGCGGTCGGCCTCGATGTAGCCACGGAGCTTCCCGAGAATGATCGTCCTCACCTCCGGATTGGATAGACAGGGCTCGAACCACACACCCCCGGTTGAGCCTTTGGAATCCGTAATACGTTCCCCCTTCTCGTTCATGGAGAAATATTCCGGATGCGTAGTTCCGTATTCCTTGGGATTGATATAGAGCCCGAGGGTGTGGCAACCGCCAGGACCACCCAGTTTGAGCGTTGTACCGTACTGTGGGCGGTACCCCCACTCGTTTTTATTGAACTGGTTGAAATACGTAGTAAACTCCCGATTTTCCGGGACGAAATGCCCAATTGGATTGTAGATATCATGGAGAAGGAAGGCCGGTTTACCTGAAAGTCTCGGGGCATTTATTGTCAAATCGGGATTGGCTGGAATGATCTCGGTGAAGGGATCAAGTTCGTGGACGCCAATGGCCTCCTCCAAAAATTCATACGCGCCGTTAATAGTTCCCCGCGGCCTGCCACCAGTTATCACAATGTTGTCTCCAACCGTAATGACTGACCACTCTTCCGGAGCAAAACCGGATGCGACAAGACCATGGCTTTCGGCGAAATCAGTCCATCCCACATAGATGCCTTTGTCCAGCCTTGCGCCAGATTTTTCTTCGACTATTTTGAACTCAGCGCCGGTGACTTTTTTCAGGTACTTTGCCAAATCGGTGACTGCCGTCCGCTCTGCCGGTATTTGATTCCTGCTTTCTACAATGACGTACTCTGTGACGCCTCCTTTTGCAAGGACAATTGCACCCGGCGAGGCCGGTGTACCCTTTGCCATCTCCGCCCCTGAAATGCCGAAAACTGCGAACATAAAAAAGATAACAACAGACAGGAGAATTGCCGTTCCGGCTTTGTAATACTTCTGATTCATAATATTCCTTTGAAAAACAATTAGTTTTCTATTTTGCTTTTTCCGCGCTGCTAACGAGCGTTATGTCGTCAATGTAATATTCCGCATTAGGATTCGGCTCACACCCCCAGCCTTTAGTGCATATAGAAAAACGATAAATGCAATTCCAGCCAATCACGTTCCTGGATACTTTGAATTCCGTGAACGGAATAGTTATAGTTTTCCAGCCTTTCCAGTCAATTTTTATTTTTTTAAAATAATAATTGCCTTGCGAACCTTCAGGATTCGAGTCGCAGGTAATCATTATTTCATGGCCGTCAGCCTCATTTGCGTACATTTTAAAGCTGAATGCAGTATATGCAGACCAATCCTTATCTGCCGGAACCGCGGTAAGCCCACTGCCTTTGTTGGCGCCAAACCAGAACAGCGCTTTATTATCGGCGTTTTCGGGATCAGCTTTAACTTCCGCGCTGGACACTGCCTTACTTCCGTCGAACAAAATTTTATCTTCTCCCCAAGCCATGCTACTAGTACCAATAACGGCCATAACTATCAACACATTGATTCTTTTCATTTTTACTTTCCTTATTGATTGTGTTTTTTAAAACTTGTCTTCAGTACAAATGCTTTTATCTTTATCCTTATGTTATTTACTGCTGGTCAAATTGCCAATTTTGTCTATGAGCAACGGAATGAGTTGCGGATCAAAAGCTGTTTCGGCTTCACGCAGATCATTGCCAACGCAGCAGATTTTTGCTCCCTGCGGCATATCTTCGGCCTGGAAGAATATGGCTGTTCCGTGCGCGGCGCTGACTCTGCGGACACAAACATCATCGCACTGCTGCACATGAATCGCCGCACCAATCCCAGGCAAAGGCTGTCGGATGGAACCGCCTTCAATCGTCAAGCCCTTAACGTGCGTGAAACATAATCCGTCGCGCCATGCTTTCCGGAGTTCACCCCAGCGCAAAACCATGTTTTCAATAATCAGATCATCGGCGTATGCGGCAAATACGGCGCAAGGAAGAGCCGGCCTGTCGCCAACGCCGATATTCCCGCCCACCGGGTATGGGAGCGGCACACCGGACCGTATGAACTCGTCATTGTCAGCTCCGCACCTCAAGGTCATATCCCAGTTGCGCAGCCTGATCCCAGTAACTGGAAGATCAGGCAAACCTCCGATGAAGAAACCGGCATCAGCAGTAACGCGGAAGTCAGACAAGGTGATGTTATAGAGACCGGCGGGGGTGGCAGTTCCCTCGCCGCAATCTATATTGGCGGGCATGACCACATTCATCACGACATTACTGATGGAAATATTTTCTATGCGGACGCCGTGTGGAAAAAGCCCCATGTAGTTGCATACGATATTGAGCCCTGTGCGTGCCTCGTCAATGACGATGTTGCTTATCACGCAGTTTCGCACGATGCCGTCACCCACTCCGATACGGAACGCATTGCACGGGGTGCTGAGAACGCAGTTTGTGATGACCACATCCTCGCACGGCTTCTCTTCGCCAAGAAGTCCGCAATTCCCGCGCAGTGTGATGCAGTCGTCCCCAGTGCGGATGATACAGTCGCTGACTACCACGCCGCGACAGCAGTCAATATCAAGACCGTCACCCTCACGGGTCATCGCCGGGCTTGTAATGGTCAGCCCGGAGGCTTTGACCGTATCGCAACCGAAGAAAAAGAGCGTCCAGTAAGGCGCGTTCAAGAGCGTCACATCGCGCGCCGCGACATTGCGGCACTTGCAGAAAAAAATCATTTGTCCGGGACGCCAGTCGCGCTGGATGAAGCTAGTATCTTTCCGGCGATAGGAATGCGCCGCATCTTCTGGGGAGATATCTAAAAACACCTTTGAGTTTCCGTTTATGGTGCCATGCCCGGTGATGGAGGTGTTGCTTGTCTTATATGCGATAATGAGGTGGGCACCGGACACGTGTTCTTTGGCGAAAGCCGTATTTTCTGGAAACCGGTCATCGGCATTGTAATCACAGCGATCCGGGCTGGCAAGAATCACAGCGCCCGACTCTACACAAAGCTCCATATTGTCTGCAAGATACAGTGTCCCGGCAAGATATGTGCCTGAAGAGATTCGCACTACCCCCCCGCCACCGGCACTGCATGCGTTGATTGCGGACTGGATGGCTTGCGTGTCTTTATGCCTGCCGTCGCCGACCGCGCCAAATTCTCTTGCATCAAATATACCGTTATGCTGTGGTTTCAGAGATGTTTCTTTTGACATTTTTGACATTTGCACATCCTTTAATGATGCTATGTTGAACTTTACATCAATGAGCTAATTTCAAAACTATTGACTTTTTACTGTTAATAACTTTTCACTTTTACGGATCAAGCCTATTTTGACACGCCAGTTGCAACTTATTGCCGAAAATTGCAAAAGATCAAAAATCATATACAATCCTTGCCATTATTTTTTAATTTTTACGTTTGAAATTATCTCCAGTAACTTTCTATAACTGAAGTTTTCCTGAAAATTAAAATTTTAGTTGCGCAAAATTCATCTATACGGCGAAAAATTAAAAGTTATATCACTCTGAGGAACTGCTCTTACAACATACGGATTGTTTTGGGCGTTAGCATTGATCGGATAAGTGGTCATATCCATATATAACAAAAAGCGGAATGATTCGGAACTGGCATGCCCATCCGCGTAAAGAACATTGGCGCTTTGGTTGTGACGCATACAAATAAATGTATAGTAATCAAGACGGCATACACCGCTGCTGCCATTGTTAGTATCCCAGGTCTCAACGTGAGTCAGTTGCTTGCTTGGACTTTTGATCATGCCAGTCTTGATCGCATTTTGCGGTGTTGGCTTGCCAAATCCCCCCACTGGCGTATAGTCATTGCTGCCGAACAAATATGCGTTATACCCGTAACTTACGTAACGGCAATTCGTGTTTCCATCCCATTGCAATTGAGTAGGGCAGGCAAAAATACCAGTGGAAGAATACCTGTTTGCATATGTATTTTTTTTATCCAGAGCAAGATAACGAAGATACAGACCTGGCCACCAAACATCAGGGTTGGTAGAGTAGTTAAGAGCCGCTGGATGGAATGTATCTTTATTATCGTCAAGATAACCAAACATCGCGCTTCCGATTTGTTTCATGTTGCTTAGACACTTCATGGTCTTTGCCTTCATTCTAGCTTTGTTCAGCGCCGGCAGCAGCATTCCAGCCAAAATTGCGATGATGGCGATCACGATGAGGAGTTCGATGAGTGTGAAATTCAATGACTTACAACTTCTTTTCACTCTCATTTCCGGTTTTCGATTTGTCTTCTGGAACATGTTGGTTTTCATTCCGCACCCCTTTCCTTGTTAGTTTTAAAAACTCATTATCAACCACGAAAAGAAAAACTTATTTCTCACAGAGTTCACGGAGAGCACAAAGGAATAACAGGAGTCAGTGAATGACGGCAAATAACGCCGTCATCCGCTGACTTGTATTTCTTTTCTTGCTTCATTCTTCGTGTGCTCCGTGTTCTCCGTGAGAGACTGTATTTTATGCATTACCGCACTTTAAAATCTTATTTGTCGAGTTGCGCTCTATCAGTTTCACTTCTCCCAATGTCAGGATTTCTTCCCGTGCGCTGTTCATACTTTTGCTTTTGACTTCATCGAGCAGAAGTTCGACCGACTTACGACCGATATTTTCCAGTTGTTCTTCAACCGTGGTCAGTGACGGAACGCATCTGGTTCCATAACTCATATTGCCATATCCGGTGATGGATACATCTTCCGGAATCCGTATGCCGATAGACAGCAGTACCGTCATCAGATGCAGCGCCATGTCGTCATAAAGACAGAAGATGGCGGTCGGCCGGTTATTAGCGGAAAAAATCTTTTTCAGCATTTCAGCCGAAAAGATGCCTTTGCCGGTAAAACGTATTACCTGGCTCTCATTGATTTGCACTCCGGCGTCAGCGGCGGCCCGGCGGAAGCCGTCAACGCGCTGGCCGGACCAGCTGCTTTCACAATAATCAAACGGAATCAGGAAATTGCGGTGTCCAAGTTCGTACAAGTGATTAAAAACCTGTTGTCCGCCAAGTTCATCGTTCGGCGTCACATGGATGCCGGTGCCGAACGAACGGCAGCTTGCAGCCACGCACATCGGGATCTTACGGGCAACCAGCAACGCATGGAGTTGAGACAGGTTAATTTTATTGTCCAGATTATAACATATCACCCCGGCCACTCGCTGGCCGATGCACTGGCCGGCGATATTTTCGGCGGAACTGTTTTGTCCGACATAAATGACTTTAATGTAATAGTCATGTTCAACAGTCGCCTGCATGACGCCGTTGATGATTTTGGCGCAGTATTCCCGGGTCGTTGACGGCAGCAGCAACCCGATAACATCGCTTTTGCCGGTAACCATTGACCTGGCAATGTCGTTGCGGCAATAGCCGAGCGTAGCTGCAACCTGTTTTACTTTCTCCGCCAGTTGCTCAGTTATGCCGATTTCTTTGAACTTGTTATTCAAAACATAAGAAACCGTGGCAAAACTTACGTCGGCTTCTCGTGCAATATCTTTGATCGTGACCATATTCATCCTTAAACGTTTCAGGACGTTAAATAGATTTTACTTGATAATATGTGTTTTGTCAACAGCTAAATAAAAAAAAACAGCAAAAAAGATGAAACTAAATTATAAAAGTTGACGAATCCGGACAGTCACCGCGTCACCCATGCCCCGACGAACAATCCTCGCCACGAGGCGCTTTCCTGCTTCTGCGCTTGTAACGGGGGATACGGCTGGTCAACCGCTGATATGTGCAAGGCTGGCGGTTGCATCCATGAAATACCTTTTCAGGCAATACTTTGAATTCCGAGGATTGAGCAGAGCGCTTCTAGTCGCGAACGATTGTCTCCGTAGGATATTATGTAATGCTGGGCCATAACATTCTGAATGAAGTCTTCGACCGGAGCGTCGAACACGATCTCCAGACTGGGCAGTTGCGGCGCAGGCTGCGCCCAGCCGGCCTCTTCCCATTTGACCGGAGTGCGGGCGGTGCCGGTCATAATGTGCATTGTGTATTCATCGCCGGAATAACCCAGGCGGCAGATCGTCACTTTACCGGTCTTCAATTTGGAAACATTTAACAGTCCTTCGCCGAAATCGCCGAAAGCATTGGGCATGACAGTTACTTTACCGTCAACGATTGCCGCCGGTACGTAATCAGGCACCCCCATCAGAGCGCCATCGGTCATGAATTCATAGAATTCGAGATACGCGGCGGTCTGCCCGGTGAGATATTTTACAATGAGTTCGGTTACGGCACCCATGCTGTCGTTCTCCGGCACGGAGCAGATATCCAGTTCATCATGCAGCAGCGTCATGCTCCCGGCGGGAGCGAACTTCATCAGTTTCTTAACTCCGTCAACATCATTGAAAGAAAATCCCTGATAGTTACGTTCCTGAATTTTCGCCTTGAACGCCAGAAACAACCGTACAGAGTTTTCTATTGTGCCGGGGCGGGGTTCATTAACGAATTTCCACCGTCTCTTCAGCTCGGCAGCGATCTCTTTTATTTCCCTTTCATCTACTTTTTCCATCAACTGCGCAATTTCCAGCAACTCGAAATGTTCGATTTCCGGCCCGATTCTGCCTTTGAGTGAAACTCCGTCGTATAGAGTTCCATACAGCCGCATGTCGCGATACCCGGCCATGCCGATTCGGGCGGTTTTCAGCAATGATACGGCGCGGGCAGCTTCGGCGTAAACGACAATCTCATTAATACCAGGTTGCTGTCCGCGATAAGTGACAACATATTTGAATTTATAGCCCATATCCGCCATCGGCTTTCGCAAAGCAGTAGTTCCGGCCTGGTCGGCGGTGGTGACAAAGCGGTCGCCGTCCTGCCAGCCGGAAAGCCCCCAGAGGATCATCGGTTTATGCTTGAACGGTTCAATCACACTGAACACCGCCCAGGACGGAATCCAGCCGGCAACGCAGATAATCAGCAAGTCGAAGTCTCCGCCGGCCTGGAGTTCCCGAACGGCGCGGACGGCGTTTCCACCTTCCGGATCGTCGCTGACCGGAGCGGTTTTAATCAGTTCAATGCCCTGCTGTTCCAGCATTTTCGCAGCGGCGGCACAGCGCTGGACAATAAATTCTTTCGGAGTGTTTACTTCTCCGAACCCGACAAACCCGGCTCTTATTTTTCGTGTTTCATTCATAATTGAATCTCCAGCTTACTACATTAAAATATCATTGCTATAGAAAATTCTATGTTTAAATCTTTATACTTCTCCGCAAAGAGTCTTTCCCTCCGGATTAACTTTTATTAAATCTATCTGCGCCTCACTTTCCCGCTGGCTGCGTCCGAATGTCTCGCGACTGAAGAATGAGGAGACCAGAGCGATCAGTGATATAGTCAGAAGAATACTGAATAAAACGACATAAGCGGCAGGAGGATAGATTTTGGACTTGGCCGTAATCAACACCTGATTGTCAAACCAATCCAATACCATTCCGGTCACTTGCGAGGTCAAGGCAATCATCATGTAAGCCGCCGCGTTCAACAGTCCAACAGAAGTGGCAACTGCGTTGGGCCGATTATATTCTTTCATCATTGACAGGATTACCGGCGTACATCCGGAACCAAGCGCTGGCGGAATAAAAGCACACAGAAAAAACCAGGAAGGCATTTTGAAGTAGATTCCAACCAAAATCATTACTATACCTGCTACTGCCGCTGCTGCAACGAATATGAGGAAAGGATTGCGTCTGTTATGAAATACTTTGCAGACAATACCGCAGACCGGCAATGCAGCCATTGTAAACAACATCATTGTGAAGGTAATGCCGGATGCCTCCAATGCGGTAATCGCGCAAAAGTCTTCGATGAATTTCTGGCCGATCGTCATTTGCAAACAGAGAGAAACGGATGCGCTGAACGAAAATGTGAGCATTACCGGGTAATTCAGGCGGTTAGTCAGCACGGCTACAGAGTTGCTCCAGGCATTGCCCGCCATTTGACGGGGTATTGAGCGATCAACTTTCCGACTCAACCACCATGTTATCCCCAGCAGAACTGCCGTTCCAGCAGCAATACCCAGACATGCATTTCGCCAACCTCCTATATCTGACAGCATCCGGAAAGGACTGGTTCCGGCGAGTCCGCCGCAGTAACCGATGAGGGACAAAAAACCCACAATTACCGTAAAATGCTTGCCACTGAACGAATGGTGGGCTTCTTTAAACATACAAAGAAACATCGCACAACTTCCCAGTCCTACAAGTGTACGACTTGAATACAGTCCGGCAATACTATGTGAAAATGGAAATAACGTAGCGCCGATGACCAGCAAAAGCCCGCTAGCCAACACTACTCTGATACCTCCAAAACGGTCGGCCAGAAGTCCGGCAAAGGGTTGCATTACGGCATAGATTAGCATATAGATTGCTCCAAGTCGGGTGACCACAATCGCATCAAGGTTCATTTCACTCTGGAGATCGTTGAAAATCGCGCTAGGGATCCCGACCCGTTGAATAAACGAAAAGAAATATAGACCGGCAATAGCCAATATGATGGCTGCTCCATAGCGTTTAAGCCGTATTTTATCACGGCAAGTTACAGTATCCAAAGTTCTTACTGTTAAACCCATGCTTTCACTCATTAAAAAATTTCCAGTATCATAGTTCGAATTCCATTCAAATAACATCAAAAAACATTGCTGCTAACAAACAGTCTCCTGCTTGATTCAAATGGAATCTTTATTGCTGTAATGTTATATTCATGTTTAAATAGACTTTTCCATATGCGGCCAATCCACTAGACCGGATAATGCATCATTTCCATAAAGATTATCCCTTCCGGCCATCATTGCAAATCGCCCGGCGGTCATAATACGTTCATCCTTCAGCAATGCGGTCAGAAAACCGGCCACGGCGCAATCACCCGCACCTGATGCATTGCGGAATCGCTCGGCATCCACGAGGAGCGGGGGTATCCAGGCTCCCTGCGGACAGCCGGTGCGATCAGAAAGGCACAACACTGACGAATTAAGTTCCGCCAGATTTCCTGTGCGAAGATATGCCCCTCTATGTCCGGCCTTGATTAGCAGCACCTTGACGCCCATGTCAAGAACCTTTTTTGACAACCGCTCGTATTCCTCCGGTGGAATAGCCTCGATCATATCACCGTTATCCGCCCGGCCGGCAATATTGGAATAAAGCTGAGGCTCCAGCATGAAAAGCAGTTCTTCAATACTGGGCACGAAAATATCCACCAGCGGCAGCACTGCCGACAATATTGCCTGCCAATCAGCCTTTCCCGCCGGGGCGGCATGGTCCGGCAGGGTCATGTCCAGCGAAGTCACCGTGCCCTGACTGCGCACACGTTCAAAAAGGGTCTTGAGTTGCGCACCGCAGTTGGACCATAGAGCCTCCATCAGGGGCGGATACCCGAAATGAAAAATGCGGCTTTGCCTGACAATTTCATAGGCGATGCTGTCCGCGGTGAAAATGCGATTACAGCCCGGGTCCTCCAGAAATATGCGGTCCAAACCAGGAGGTGCTATTACAATGCCGTAGGCAGTTCCGGCGGCAATGGTCCGATGTATTCCAGTTGTAGCTCCGGATCGCGCCAGCAGCGCAACCGCCATGTCGCCCAGCATATCAGCACCGACACATCCCGTCAATGCTGTATTTAGTCCGAATTTGCGCATTGCCAACCCTGTATTGGCCACCACGCCGCCAAGTGAAAAATGCAATCCATCTGTCTCAATAAGCTTGCCGGGGCGGAACAGTTCGGCAAATGAGACAGCTTCCCGCTGCGCGAATCCGGGTGCGATGTCAACCCCGAGATAGCCCGCAATGACCGCATCGATTGGACGAGGTGTATTTATTCCCATAACTTTGCTATTTCCTCAATTGTGCTGTCCACAAGCATTTTGCCGCCGTTGGAACCGACATTGCCGTTGATGATCAAACCGCCGTAGCCGCCAAGCTGTTCCGCCCGCGCACTCGGCAGATAGCCGCCGGTGCCGCCGCAGAGCTGAACAATAAAAGTCTGCCGCGCCTGACTGCGCGCCTTGATCTGCTGTCCGAAGTCCAGATACAGCTCAAACGGATTGGTTGCGAAAACAACATCGCCGAGCCGGACAACATGCAGTTCCATCTCAAATTCCGGCTGCGCGTCCTGGGTTTCATATCTGGTGATAACTGCCTTGTTATTCTGAATATGGACGAAATGGTGCAGTTTGCTGTCATAAGGCCCTGGACGGCCTGCAATCTTTTCGTTGCGGCTGACTTCCTCGCAGAACTGACGGTAAGCCTCATCTTCAGGGAGTACGTCCTCCAGTTCCGCCAGCTTTTTCTTAGCATCAATATAGTCCTGATATGAGGCGCGGCGGCGCGGCAAAGCAACCTTTTTCACCACCTGCCGGAATTGCGGCGAAAATTCAACCATTCCAGTTATTGACTGGCAGACATTTTCGACTGCC
>CAIKZE010000489.1 GCA_903831825.1 uncultured Lentisphaeria bacterium
AGTAACAAAAAAATTACAGACAGGAAGAACTTTTCGCTGATTTTGGGCAGAAATACGGATGAAAAGTTTGTGATGTGCTCAGCAAGGAAACAATTTCCTACAGAAAATATGCTAAAACACTTTTCGGACAGGGTCGAGCTATCTGCTTTGGAAACAGATGCAGCGGCTGGAAGAAGATTTTATTAAAGAAGGCGGATTTACGGAAAAACTGTATCACGTCCGCGCACAAACACGCAAAAACTAAAGTTTGCCTATTTAGTTTTTTTGTTTATCATTTTTACGGCAAACATTGCGGCAAAACTGATGACCAGACCGATGAATATGCTGATTATTGACGGCAGCCAGGAAAGATACAAGGCGCATACCAGACATGATAAAAAAGTGATTATGCCCCACAAGGGCGGAGCCATTTCCTCCATGTCGGCGGCTTTACAGGCAATTGCAACTGCAATCACAATCAACACCATCTTTAAATAAAGAGCCCCCACAGTTTGTTTCCTCCATTTATCCGGCGTCTCAAGTTTTAAGGCAATATGCAATAATCCAGTTGAAAATCAGCGTCAAGTTTATCTCCTTGCACAATATAGAACGTTGATTGCCGAATACAACCGCCGCTCCCGGCGTGAAAGTCCCTCAAACTTCCAGCCTGGGCGGTTTGAACAGGTAAATCTAAAACCCATGGCCGCTCCCCAGAGTGGTCCCGCGACTGCGGGAATGCTTGCGGAACTCTGCAACAGCCCAAAGTAACCCAAGCTTCCAGCTTGGAGTAAAACGCAAGCAGGATGCTTGCGGAACTCTGCAACAGCCCAAAGTAACCCAAGCTTCCAGCTTGGAGTAAAACGCAAGCAGGATGCTTGCGGTACTCTGTTAAGCTGCCGGTCAAACTACCGTGCCGAATGACGGGTAAAGCATGATTAAAGATTAAATATTTTTGTATTAATAGGGGTTTGGGATTTTGACTTTTGTAATATCCGGTATATCTTTATGGCTCCGTATTTAGAAAGGCTTATTGGCTGCACAATGCCGGACCTCCGGGATTACAACATACTTTAAACCTTAAATATATAAAACAAGGAAAGAAGCAAATGGCTGTCAAAATTGGTATCAATGGTTTTGGCCGTATCGGCCGTCTGGTTTTCCGCGCCGCAATGGAACGGAAAGACGTCGAAGTTGTTGCCATCAACGACTTGATGGAAGTTGATTACATCGCGTATCAGCTCCGTTATGACTCCGTTCATGGTAAATTCGCCGGCAGCGTCGAAGTGAAAGACGGACACCTGGTCGTCAACGGCAAAACCGTCCGCGTCACCGCTGAAAAAGATCCCGCCCAGTTGAAGTGGGGCGAAGTCGGCGCCGATTACGTCGTCGAATCCACCGGACTCTTCCTTACCAAGGAAAAAGCGCAACTGCATCTGCAGGCCGGCGCGAAGAAAGTCATCCTGTCCGCTCCGTCCAAAGACGACACCCCGATGTTCGTAATGGGCGTGAACAACAAGTCCCTGACCAAAGCCATGGACATTGTTTCCAACGCTTCCTGCACCACCAACTGCCTGGCCCCGATCGTCAAAGTGCTGAATGACAAATTCGGCATCATCGAAGGCCTGATGACTACGGTTCATGCCACCACCGCCACCCAGAAGACCGTTGACGGCCCGTCCAACAAGGACTGGCGCGGCGGCCGCGCGGCGCTGTGCAATATCATCCCGTCCTCCACCGGCGCCGCGAAGGCTGTCGGCGTGGTCATCCCCGCGATGAAGGGCAAGCTGACCGGTATGGCGTTCCGCGTTCCGACCGCTGACGTTTCCGCGGTTGACCTGACCTGCCGTCTGGAAAAGGGCGCGAGCTACCAGCAGATCTGCGAAGCCATGAAAGCGGCTTCCGAAGGCGAACTCAAGGGCGTTCTCGGTTACACTGACGAAGAAGTGGTTTCCCAGGACTTCGTGCATGACGCCAGAACCTCCATTTTCGATGCCAAGGCCGGTATCTCCCTGAACGATAACTTCGTCAAGGTAGTGTCCTGGTATGACAACGAATGGGGTTACTCAAACAAGGTTGTCGACCTGATCTGTTACATGGCTACTCTCTAATCTTGCCGGCAACGGCAGAGATGATTGATTGAGTTTAACCCGAAGAGCCTGTAAAACGGCGCTTCGGGTTTTTTTCTAAAAATAGACAATTCAGGAGATGCGAGAATGAATATCAATAAAAAGACGATAAAAGACATTGCGCTCGCCGGCAAACGCGTGGTAATGCGCGTGGATTTCAATGTGCCGGTCAAAAACGGCAAAGTCGGCGATGACACCAGAATAACCGCCGCGGTTCCCTCCATCAAATACATTCTGGAAAAAGGCGCGTCGCTGGTGCTGCTGTCCCATCTCGGACGCCCCGACGGCCAGGTGGCGCTGGAATACTCGCTGAAACCGTGCGCGGACCGTCTGAGCGAACTGCTCGGCAAACAAGTCAAGTTTGCTTCCGACTGCGTCGGCGATGCGGTTGTCGCCCAGGCCAATGCGCTCAAGCCCGGCGAAGTCATGGTTTGTGAAAATACCCGCTTCCATAAAGAAGAGGATATGAAGACCAAGACCGATGAAGACAAACAGAAAATGCGCGGTTTTGCCAAAGAACTGGCAAAGCTGGGCAATGTTTATGTCAACGATGCGTTCGGCACGGCTCACCGCGCCCACGCCTCCACCGCGGTAATCACCGAATTCCTGGACAAGAGCAACTGCGTGGCCGGGTTCCTGATGGACAAAGAACTGCAATACCTCGGCAAAGCGGTCGCCAATCCGGAACGTCCGTTTGTGGCGATCATCGGCGGCGCCAAAGTATCCGGCAAGCTGGAAGTGCTTTCCTCCCTGATGGAAAAAGTCGATACCATTCTCATCGGCGGCGGCATGGCTTATACCTTCCTCAAAGCCCTCGGCCATAAAATCGGCGGTTCGCTTTGTGAAGACGACCTGCTGGAAATCGCCAAGGCAACCTTGAAGAAAGCCGAAGAAAAGAAAGTTAAATTCCTGTTGCCGGTGGATAACATCATCGCCGACAAGTTCGACAATGCCGCCAATACCAAAGTGGTCGGCAATGACATTGAAGACGGCTGGATGGCGCTGGATATCGGCCCCAAAACCGTTGAACTGTACAGCAAGGAAATCGCTTCGGCCAAAACGGTGGTCTGGAACGGCCCGATGGGTTGTTTTGAAATGCCGAAATTCGCCAACGGCACCATGTCCGTCTGCAAAGCGGTGGCCGACAGCAAATCTGTCAGCATTATCGGCGGCGGCGACTCGGTTTCAGCAGTTAATCAGTCCGGGTTGGCTGACAAGATGTCCCATATTTCCACCGGCGGCGGCGCATCGCTGGAATTCCTGGAAGGCAAAACCCTTCCCGGCGTGGCCGTCCTCGCGGACAAAGAATAAATAAGGCTGCAGAATTCAGTAGTCAGAATTCAGCGTTTGACTGCGGTACCCGCAGTTTTAGCAAATAAGGAACTCTCAGGAATTTGAAAAGTCTTTCAAAGGAAAAAAAGCAGAGTTTCAAAAGAGTAGTCAGAATGGGACAAGACAAAAGACAAAAGACAAAAGTAAAAAGATAAAAGTTTTAACATTAAAAAAAGATTTCTCTGAGCCTCTGTGTCTCTGTGGTTAAAAAGAGTTTCAAAAGAGGAGTCAGTAGTCAGAATGGAAAACCGGTATCGTAACAGGGGTTTCCGGTTTTAGATGGAGGGTTGTGTTCCGTCACAATCGCTTTTTTGATCATGGTCACGATCCCGCAGTCGCGAGACGGTGACCATCCATTAATGCACAACAGCCTGATAAAAGGCAGTTTAGAAACGCTAAAAACATAGAACTTGTGAAATAAAGACACTAAAAAGGAGATTTTTAAAATGGCAAGAAAAGTAATCATTGCCGGTAATTGGAAGATGAACAAGACCGCATCTGAAGCAAAAACCCTGGTCGAAGAACTGAAGGCCAAAGTCAAGGATATCAGCTCGGTTGATATCGTCGTCTGTCCGCCGTTCACTTCGATTGACGCCGCCGTCAAGGCCGCGGCCGGTTCCAATGTCAAAGTCGGGGCCCAAAACATCCACTGGGCTGAAAACGGCGCGTTTACCGGAGAAATTTCGGCTCAGATGCTGAAAGAAGCCGGAGTTGAATATGCAATCATCGGCCATAGCGAAAGACGCCAGTATTTCGGTGAAACCGATGAGACCGTCAACAAGCGTCTGAAAGCCGCTCTCGCGGCCGGACTCAAGCCGATCGTCTGCATCGGCGAACTGCTCGACGAGCGCGAAGGCGGCCGCACTGAAAAAGTGCTGTTCACCCAGCTCGAAGGCGGTCTGGACGGAATTACCGAAGAACAGATGGCGGGAATCATTATTGCCTATGAACCGGTCTGGGCGATCGGCACCGGCAAGACCGCGACCCCGGAAATGGCGGAAGAAACCCATTGCTACATCCGGCAGCAGCTTGGCGACATGTTCGACCGGGAAACGGCCGGCAAAGTGCGTATTCAGTACGGCGGCAGCATGAAAGCCGATAACGCGGCTTCGCTGGTTGCCCAGAAGAATATTGACGGCGGCCTGATTGGCGGCGCCAGCCTTAAGGCTGACAGTTTTGCCGATCTGGTCAGGAATGCCGTCAAGTAATTTTTCCTGAAAAGATTGTTTTTCAGCCGCAGTCTGGAAATCCTGTTTGACTTTTCCGGCTGCGGTTGTATTTGTATTGTCCCGTTGAAAAAGTTAACATTAAAATAAAATTTGGGATATAAAATGCTTGGAATATTAATAACTGTATTATATACCGCAGTAGTTATTGTCGCATTGCTGATGATTGGCGTGATTTTAATTCAACCTTCCAAAAGCGGCGGTTTCGGCGGTTCGTTCGGCGGCGTCGGCGAATCGGTTTTCGGCGCTTATGCGGGAAGCCATCTCAGCCGTCTTACAGTTATCCTGATTTCCCTCTTTTTTATTCTTACTCTCCTGTTGGCCGTCATTACCAGCCACAGGGAAAAAGATAAGAGCGTTGCTGAAATAAATGCAGTAAAAACAGACTTGGCGGCAAAAAGCGTTGCCAATGTCAAAGCGGAACCGGCGGGCGCGCCGCAAGCCGCTGCTGCTAAAGAGGTTCAGCCGTCCGGAAATGTTCCGGCAAAAACGGCTAAGCCGGCAGGAAACGCACTCCCCGAAAATAAAGCTGGAAGCGTAAATAAATAACATTTTGTTTTTTATTGTTCTTTCTTAAGAGGTAATTTCAAAACTATTGTTTTCATGTTTTCCACTATGCGTTTTGAGCGTAGCAATAGATACTTATTTCAACTGATTAAAAATGGGCTTTTGAAATTACCTCTAGAGAGGTAATTTCAAAAGTAAAAATTTTAGAATA
>CAIKZE010000490.1 GCA_903831825.1 uncultured Lentisphaeria bacterium
ATGCTCGTTCATTTAAATGAAGCGAAGTTCACATATCCGGGAACAGAGTTGCAGATGGTCTACGAAATGCTAATGCCAATGTCGCCCAGCGGCTGAAAACCCAACAACACCTTTTTCCACGGATCAGGAAGTCTGAACTTATATATTCATGCGGAACGTTTATTTTATC
This sequence comes from uncultured Lentisphaeria bacterium, assembly GCA_903831825.1. Classification (GTDB taxonomy): domain Bacteria; phylum Verrucomicrobiota; class Lentisphaeria; order Victivallales; family Victivallaceae; genus CAIPAT01. Next base: position 170 of record CAIKZE010000490.1, read on the forward strand.
ATCCTGCGAGATTAATTATATCACAGCTTAAGCGCCGCACCAATAGCAAAAAATTAAAAATAGTCATGAATTTTACAATCAGAGCCCGGCATTCCGGATAAATTAGTTATCTGTTTGCAGGGAGCATATAGAATTTACCCTGCTCAAGTTTCCCGGAAATTGATGAATCGCCGGGCAGTTTTACGTTGATGCTGCTGGATGCGGCCTGGCCTTTGAAGAGGCTGGACAACGAGAATTTTTTGTGCAGGGAGATTACTTTATAATCGGCGGCAATTCCGGCCATCGAGGCGATTTTCTTTTCGGCGTCGGAGAAATATCCGAGCTGGTCAACCAGGCCCAGCGTTTTAGCTTCCGTGCCCAGGAAAATACGGCCGTCGCCGATTTTGGTTCCCTTAATCTGTTTCGCGGTCAGAGTCGGACGGCCTTCGGCGCAGACATCGACGAAATGATCGTAAACTTTGTTGACGTGTTCCTGGATGATCTGCTTTTCCTCGGGGGTAGTGGGCCTGGTGCCGCTCAGCAGGTCTTTCATCGGACCGGAGGTGTAGGGTTCGCTTTCGAGCCCGATTTTTTGGAACAGATTATAGTATTTGTAGGTCTGAACAATTACTCCGATGCTGCCGGTTGTAGTCAGCGGGTGGGCGATGATGCGGTCGCAGCCGACCGCGACGTAATATCCGCCGCTGGCGGCGACGGACTCCATAAGCGCAACGACCGGTTTCCCTTGCGCCCGGACTTCTTTGATCGCCTGGTAAATCATGTCGGAGGCGACTACTTCGCCGCCGGGGGAGTCAATTCTGACGATTACAGCTTTGATATCGCTGTCTTTGGCGGCAAGACGCAGTTGTCCGCAGATGCGGTTGGCGGCAGCCCCTTCCGCGCCGCCGAACGGAGAATCTTCCAGCCCGGAATAGATGATCCCGGACACCGGAACCACCAGGATGACATTAGTCGAAGCGTGATTGCCGGAAATGAAATCTTTTTCATAAGCGGCCAGTGAATTCGGGCAGGATTCTTCATCCTCATTGTTTTCCATAAAACGTGAAATGCCGACAAAGGCCAATATGGCGACAATCGAAAAGCAGACCATGAAAGCAACGCACGCTGCGAGAAATACTCCGAAACAGCCGCTGTAATTTCTCCAGCCTTTATTGGCGGCCGGGCATTGTTTCAGAGGACAATTCTCCGGTTGCGGGGAATTAGTCGGCGGCGGTGTATTGTTCGTTAAATTTTCCATGAAAGATGCCTTTATAAATTTGTTGATGTGTGCTGATTAAAGATTTAAAACCTGTTCACTTAGTTTTATGGATTTATTCTGACTCCTGACTTCTGACTCCTGACTTCTTGCGGGCAAAGCCCGCTTTTTTATGATATGGTAATTCCCTTGCGTATTTCCAGCGCCGCTTGAACATCAAAATGTCCGCAGAGCGGAGTCAGGCAGTTGGCGGACGCGGCAGCCAGTCCGGTGGCGAACGCCTCTTCAAGCGGCGTTTCGTTCAAATATTCACTGAAAAACACTGCGGCAACGGTATCTCCGGAGCCGAGCGGATTAACTACATGATCAAGCTTTTTAAGCTGATATACACTGAAACCGTCAGCCGAAGCAATATAGGCATTGCCCGGTCCGTCCGTGATGGCAACCGCTTTAAGGCGGAAATCATTAAGCGCGGCCAGCGTTGCTTCCCTCGGTTTCTTTTCTCCGGTAATCTGGCGCAGTTCCGTGAGATTGATTTTCAGGATGGCATTTTCGGCGATTTTCAGCACGGGTTTGATGTTCTGCCAGGAGTCTATGAGCAGCGGAACTCCGTAAGTTTCCGCAAGCTTTGCCGCTTCGATATAAAGCTTCATGCCGGTTTCGCCGGGCAGCGTTCCGCAGAGCGCGATGCCCAGGCAGTTTTTGATGTGTCCCTGCATGAAATCCAGCATTTTTCCGATAGATGCATCGTCAACGGTATGGGACGGTTCAATCAGTTCAGTCATTTTTTCGGTTGTCTGGCAAAGGCAGGTGGTGCAGGTCCGTGTGATATGGTCTACCGCAACTGTCGAGTGACGGATGCCTTCGGCGTCCAGGCCGTCGCAAATCAGCTTCCCGGTGCTGCCGCCGGCGAACTGCAACAGTATGGTGCGGTTTTTTCCCCATACTGATGACGCCCTGCTGAAGTTGATTCCCTTGCCGGATGGAAAGCTGTTCATGTCGTAGGCCCGGTTGACTTCCCCGACAATTAATTCTTTGAAAAAAAGTGTTTTCTGCCAGGCTGGATTGGGCCCGATCACCATGATAAATTTAGCGGAAAAATCATTCATCAGCACAAGCCTTTCAAAATTTCCAGCAATTCAGGGTTGTTGAATTTACGCGGGTTTTTCTGCATACTGCCGGAACGGCAGTTTTTCAGAATGAAATCAAAATGTTCTTCGTCCAGTCCGAATTTTTTGAATGTGTCGGGAATATTCAGTTTCTTTTCAATGTCGGCGATTCCGGCAAGGAAGTCGTCCGCCGAATCGAATCCGCATAATTGAGCAAGTTCTTTAAAATGCTGCCGGCATGACGGACGATTGGCTTTGAGCACCGGAAGCAACAGTATGGCGCAGCAAAGTCCGTGCGCTATTTTCAGTTTTCCCCCGATGGGGTGGGCCAGTCCGTGTACCGCGCCTAATCCGCTCTGGGTGAAAGCCATGGCTCCGAGCATGCTGCCTTCGGCCATGGCGGAACGGGCGGCGGCGTCAAGCGGTGCTTTGCAGGCCTGTACGATGTTTGCCATGAGCAGTGACGCTGCTTTCCCGGCCAGCAGCCGGGACACGGTATTGGCTCCTTTGGAAATATACGATTCCACCGCTTGTGTGAACGCGTCCAGGCCGCTGGCGGCGGTAAGGGCAGGGGGGCAGGAATAAGTCAGTTCCGGATCAATAATTGCGACATCGGCGAACATGCCCTGGTGGCGGATTGATTTTTTGATCGAAACTTTCGTGTCCGTCAGCACGGCGTTTGGCGTAATTTCCGCGCCGGTTCCGGCGGTTGTCGGCAATGCCGCAAAGAACAGCCCTTTGCCTTGAATCTGAAGTCTGTCATAAAAGTAATCGGCGGTCATTCCTTCCAGCGGAATCAGCGCCGCGGCGGTTTTGGCCGCGTCAATCACGCTGCCGCCGCCGATCGCGACAATTGCCGTCGAACTGCTGTAGCGGCCTGCCTGGATGAGCTTGTCAACTTCGGACAATGGCGGTTCCGACTCAATGCCGCAGACGGAAACAGCTTCGAATCCGATCAGGAGCTGCTGCATGAATTCCAGCAACCCGTCTTTTTCGGCGTGGCTTCCGGTAACCAGCAGTACTCTGGAGTCAGCCGGAATCAGACCGGGGAGGTCTTTAACCGTTCCCGCTCCGAAAATAATCCTGCCTGGAAAACTCAAACTGTAATTCATTTTATTTGTTCTCCTCGTAAATTGCAAAGCCGGAATTAGAACATGCCGCTGAGTCCACTGTCCGCTTCCGCAAGCTGAATCAGCGCACTTCTGGCGGCTTGACTTTCCGCCTGTTTACGGCTGGACGCGGCGCCTTCAGCCTTGATTCTGCCATTGACCGCCACTCCTACCAGATACGATGGGTTGTGATCGGGGCCGGTCACGCTGATTACTTCATATTCCGGAGTGATGCCCCATCTTTTCTGCGTGTATTCCTGAAGGGTGCCTTTGGGGTTCAACCCCGGCAGCAGTTTGTCAGGTTCTGGAAACGCTTCACTCATTAAATTGTTGACGAAATCCCGCACTTTATCGAAGCCGGCGTCAAGATAATAAGCGCCGATAAATGCCTCGAACAAGTCAGAAAGCGTTGAGTCGCGGTTATCGCCGCCGGATTCTACTTCACCTTTGCCGGCGCACATGAATTTGCCGAGTTCCAATTTGCGGGCGACTTTGGCCAGCGCTTCCTGCTGAACCATTGCCGAGCGCATTTTAGTCATCGCGCCTTCATCTTCTTCCGGATAGCGCAAATATAAAAACTCGGTCAGGAGTATCTGGAGAACGGCGTCGCCAAGAAACTCCATCCGCTGATTATCGTAAGCCAGATTATTTTCAACCGCAAAAGAACGATGCGTCAACGCTTCTTTCAGCAATGCTTTATTGCTGAATTCATAATCTATCTTATATTTAAATTTTTCAATGTCTTCAGCCATTTTTAGGACTGTATTTTTTAAACCTGTTCCATTGTTCTGTTGAATACTTCATTTCTGCCAGAGTTTCCGCATCGCGCAAAAACTCTCTGGAAACATTAAACTCAATAAAGCCGATGTCAAATTGTTTTTCCAATGCCTTGATAAGTTTTTCCGCTAAAATCGCTGAATCTCCGCCTGACGCCTTCAAATCAATGCTGCCCTGGTGCAGTATGCCGTCACGGGTGCGCCGCTGCGCCGCCCCGGCATATTTACGCCCTCCGCATAACACGTCATAGCGGGTCGGAGTCACAAAACACTGCATGGTTGCCCGGTCTACCGCGCCGCCCGCCGAAGCGGACAATTCCGCCTGCAAGCCGAAACCGGCCAGCGCCTCTTTTACCGCGCGGTGGAAAACATGGTAGCTTTCAACGCGGTCCAGCGCGCATATCGGATGTCCTCCGGGAATAACCACCGTGTAGGTGAGGTCTTTATCGTGAAACACCACGCCGCCGCCGGTCATTCTGCGGACAATGGCATAACCTTCCCGCGGCGCGGCTTCATAATCCTGCACGTAACCGATTGACGCCGATTTCCTGTCCCAGCCGTAAATGCGGACAACCGGAGTTCCGTATTCGGCAATGCGCAGCAGCAGCAGTTCATCTATGCTCATGTTGATATACGGGTCGCGGTTGATATCCCGCCACAGCAGCCACTTTTCATGCGCCGTCATTTCAATATTTCCTCTTCCGGTTCAGATAATAGTCAACCAGTTTATTCAATCCGGCAACATCCATCTCGATCCCGTTGCATTCGAAATATTTTTTATTGAATCCGCGGACAATTTCTTCACGGTCAGCAGGCGCCTTGATATTGCCGGCGGTTATTATCCAGGAAGAAATAATCCTGGCATATTCTTTGAGCCGCAACCTATGGCTTAAAGGTTTGCGCAGAAAATCCGTTCCGTCGAAATCAAACAACCCGAACTCCAGACCGTCAGGATTTTTCCTGCAATAAATATTGCTCAGCTTCAAATCGCCATGACGGATACCGGCATCGTGCATCTTTTTCAGATAAGCGCACATCCGGGATTGGAATTTTATATAAATGTCCGGGTTGGTAACGCTTTCCCGGATATAATTTTCAGGAGAAATAATGTTTTCAATGTTTTCCGTAAGCAAATAGGAACATTGCAGTATTCCGCAGCGCCGCCGCGCCAATGCCGCGATTACTTCAGGACATGGGATGCCGAGTTTGTGAATTTCCCGCGCCGCCCGAAGCGCTTTAAAAGGCCTGGACTTGCGGAAAAGATATTTCAGCGTATAAATCAGGCCTTTGTTATTATAACGTTTCAGGAAATATTTGCGGTTGTCAATTTCAACGATTCCGGCTTTGGTTGTCCTGGAATCCTTGAGGATTATTCCCTTGTCCAGAAAACTGTCCGGGGAATGCAGGAATCGCCTCATTTCCGGATAGGCCCCGGTTGTATGAATAATGCCGGCGTTGCCGTCGTCGCCGCGGTAAAAGAAATAATCACTGCCGGCGGACCGGCAGTGATCTTTATTGCTGTTCTTTTTTTTTGCCCTTGTCATAGGCATATCAGTGTCTTTATTTTCGTTTTACGGGGGGCCTGAACAGTTCTGCAACCGTTTTTTTTCGTGTGTTCCGCGTTGAAGCCGTGGCAGCCAGTTACCCTGTTTTCTGAATTTCCGGTTCCCATTCTGACTCCTGACTTCTGACTCCTGACTTCCCTGCTTTGGAGGCGGGCGGCAAAGCCCGCCTTATGAATTACAGGTTTTCTACAACGAGATCGCCGACCTGCGTTGTGGAGTAGCCCATTTTACCGGCAGCCATTGACTTGAGTTTCTTGCCGGTGACAAACATAACGCTTTTCTCGATCGCGGCGGCGGCTTTGTGTTCGCCGAGGAAATCAAGCATCATGCCGGCTGCGCCGATTGCGGCCAGCGGATTGATGACGTTGAGACCGGTATATTTCGGCGCGGACCCGCCGATAGGTTCGAACATGCTGACGCCTTCCGGGTTGATGTTCCCGCCGGAGGCGATGCCCATGCCGCCCTGCGTCATGGCGCCCAAATCGGTGATGATGTCGCCGAACATATTTTCGGTGACGATGACGTCGAACCATTCCGGATTCTTGACCATCCACATACAGGTGGCGTCAACGTGGCAGTAATCCAGTTTGACCATCGGATATTCCGCGCCGACTTCGTGGAAAACGCGATCCCACAGGTCGAAGACATAGGTAAGCACGTTGGTTTTGCCGCAAAGCGTGAGCTTGGCGATTTTGCCGGCGGCGATATCTTTTTCGGAAAGGCCTTTCCAGGGTTTGGCTTTGGTGTGGCGCTTCATGGCCAGCTCGAAAGAGTAACGGATGCAGCGTTCAACCTGCAATCTGGTGTAAACCATCGCCTGCACCGCGGTTTCGTTGGCTGTCCCCTTCATGGTGAAACCGCCGATGCCGGTATAAAGTCCGCCGACGTTTTCACGCACGACGACATAGTCGATATCTTCCGGTTTCTTGCCCGCCAGCGGAGTTTCAACTCCGGGATAAAGTTTGACCGGGCGCAGATTGATGTACTGGTCCAGGTCGAAACGCAGTTTCAGCAGAATGCCTTTTTCCAGGATGCCGGGCTTTACGTCCGGGTGGCCGATTGCGCCCAGGAATACGGCGTCGTATTTTTTCAGGGTTTCCACCGCGTCATCGGGCAGCACGTTATTGGTCTTCAAATAGCGTGCGCCGCCCCAATCAAATACTTTGCGGGTGGTTTTGAAATTGAACTTCTTTGCCGCCGCGTCCAACACCTTCAAGCCTTCGTTTACAACTTCCGGGCCGGTGCCGTCTCCGGGGATAACCGCGATCTTATAACTTTTTCCTGCTGCTTTAGCCATTTTAAACTTCCTTTATGATATATTATGCAATTCCATGCATTATAATGACTCATACTAAAATATGGAAAGAAAAATCTACTCCGCTTATACTCTTTTTCAAGCACCATTAGCGTTTGCCCCCAAGTTTTTTACGTATAATGGAGGTTGTTTAATATTATGCTGTATAACGTTTTCAGCGGCAGCAGTTCGCTAGCCGGGGTCGCCTGTCCGGCATTCCTCAACTCCGCTCTGGTTCATAAATACAGTCTTTGGATCTGCTTACTACAGAAGACCAAAGGACAGTAGAGTCGGTAGAATATTCTTTTTTCCCGGATTCATAAATTTTTTCATAGCGCTTCGTAACAGTTATATACTGGGCTCTATATTCTTTATAGCCTTTTTGTGTATGTGTTTTATTATTTCCGCAATTATATGATGGGACATTCACGCGAACGCTTCCTTTCTGTGCTGTACTTGGAACACCTGCGGAATATCGTTTTACAAATGGTATCGTTATAGAAAAATCAGCGTTTGCAGCAGTACAATCAAAGAATCCTCCGGCGCTTCCGCAATGTATTGTTAATCCATCCCCTACAGCAGTAGGGGCAGATTCTACGGTGCTTATCAGTCTGGTAATTGAACGACTATGATCGTCATTACTGCAACCAGCTAACAGTAATCCTCCGGACACAATAAATTGAATAAACACTTTTAGCATATTAATTGGTTTCTCATTTAAATTGAGCAGGTAATAATGCATATCCCTCTAATGGGAGGTAATTTCAAAACTATTGTTTTCATGTTTTCCACTATGCGTTTTGAGCGTAGCAATAGATACTTATTTCAACTGATTAAAAATGGGCTTTTGAAATTACCTCTAGAGAGGTAATTTCAAAAGTAAAAATTTTAGAATA
>CAIKZE010000491.1 GCA_903831825.1 uncultured Lentisphaeria bacterium
GCTATCAGATGTATTTCGAGTTCTCCTGACATCCCTGTTCAAAATGTCATATCTGACAAAACGGGGGTAGCGAAAGTCGCCCCCCCCACGCTCAGACTATGCCTTGAAGAGCCAGTTTTAGAAAATTATGGGATGGCTGTGTAAATTTATCATAACCTTCCAGCCGCCCTGGGAAAAACAGACACTGGTTTTGATAACCTTTTAAGGCAAACAGCGAAGCAATTTTTTTTACGGCTCCAATCCAGTCGTATTGCACGAAATTCAGTCTTGAATAAATAGGCAGCTGATTGCAGGAAACAAAAGGAATATGTTTTTGTTCCAAGTACTCCGCCATCTCCAGGGTTAATGAACTGTTAGTAAAAATTAATCCGACAAAGTTTCCAAGTAAATTTTGAATGCTGGGCGTAATTCCGTGTGATACGCCCAGCATCACTGACTCAAAGCCATCCGCGCTCATTCGTTTTTGTAACGGTTTGAACGTGGGATTAACATTTAAAATATCCAGCTCTCCTCGCGCAACGATTCCAATCAGTCCGCGGTCAAGTTGCTTAGCATTAATTTTAACCCCATTGCGGCGACCGGAAATTAACAGGCCTTTTTCAATCAACGGCCGCAACGCGTTCGTCACGGTTTGGCGAGAGACGCCAAACTCCGCCGCCATCCCCCGGGTAGTCGGTATTTTTTCCCGATACCCTCCCTGCCGAATTTTTAATTCGAGATTTGCAGTAAGCGCTGGATATTTAGCTGAACTCATCTTTTTGTCCTACGTGTAACTGATTGTTTAGACCATGCTCTGATTTGATTATAGTTCAAACCGCGAAAAATCTCAACTAATAAATAGGACAAAGAAGGTAAAAATAAGCATACACCCAGGACAAAACATCAAAAAAGAGCAAATCGGAGGAGGCAAAAGATGCAAAACCTGACCATGGCTAACCCGACTACCAGCGGCCGTCTATAATTATGCCTTTTTTGAAATCTTCAAGTCTGCGCAAGGTGGCGGGGGAGGTGTCTGCCGGCAAGGCGTCTAAGGGAAAAAAGCCGCATTGGGCTATTTCCCAGCCCGGCAAACATTTTGTTTCGGTAGTTTCAGCAGCAAAAAGTACAATGGTATCATTTTTAAATTCGGTGAAATTCGAATATACGCCGACCAGCCGGCAATCATTAACCGCAATGCCGGTTTCCTCTCTCAATTCGCGGATCGCGGCTTCCCGCGGGATTTCCATCTTGTTCACCTTGCCGCCGGGCAGGCTGAGTTTAGAGCTGTAACGGGTTTTTACCAGCATGACTTTATTGCCGTTGAACAGCAGCATTTTCACGCCGGAAGTCGTCGGACGGAAAATCCGCCAGACAATTTTTCTGGTCCGGTGCGCACACTGGAACAGGATGTTCAGCAGCAGATTTTTCATAACGGCTATTCCTGATTGTTTGGAAATATACTGTAGCACTGCATAAAAATAATTCTTCTGTATATAAAAACAAATGTCCGGGGAAAATTATTCCGGGAGCTCTTGAAATATGGATGGATAACACAAAAGTACCATTATTAGCAATTTCTTCGCATTTCTTTTTGAATATTATTAGGTTATATTCAATAATATGTTAATGCACAAATTTTATATAAAGCCATTTAAAAACAGGAGGCTTTTATGCCAAAAATTACGTTTATGGGTGCGGGCAGTACGGTTTTTGCCAAAAATGTATTGGGAGACTGTCTGTGTACCGATTCGCTGAAGGATGCTCACATTGCGCTGTATGACATTGACGGGGCCCGTCTTGCCGAATCCAAGCGCATGATTGAGGTGTTGAACGCCAATGTCAATAAGAACCGGGCCAAAGTTACCGCGCATCTCGGAGTCGGCAAACGCAAGGAAGCGCTGCGTGATGCGGATTTCGTGGTTAACGCCATCCAGGTCGGCGGCTATGATCCTTCCACTATAATTGACTTCGAAATCCCGAAGAAATACGGGTTGCGCCAGACGATTGCCGACACCCTCGGCATCGGCGGTATTTTCCGGGCATTGCGCACGATTCCGGTCATGTGGGATTTTGCCCGCGACATGGAGCAGGTCTGCCCGGATGCGTGGTTTCTGAACTACACCAACCCGATGAGCGCCCTGACCGGGGCGATGCTCCGCCATACCGGCGTTAAAACTGTCGGCCTTTGCCATTCAGTGCAAGTCTGTTCCCAGAGCCTGCTGGAAACCCTCGGCATGAAATACGATTCGAAAGCGGTCCGCAATAAAATCGCCGGCATCAACCACATGGGCTGGCTGCTGGAGATTACTCAGGACGGCAAAGACATCTATCCGGAAGTAAAAGCCCTGGCTAAAAAGAAAATGGCGGAATGGCGCAAGTCCGGCGCGGAAAAAAGCGGCAATATGATCCGTCTGGCAATCATGCAGAACTTCGGTTACTACGTCACTGAATCCAGCGAACACAATGCCGAATACATGCCCTACTGGATCAAAAAGCAGTATCCCGGCCTGATCGAAGAATTCAATATTCCGCTGGACGAATATCCGCGCCGCTGCATCAACCAGATCGAAGGCTGGAAGAAACGCAGCAAGGAAATCGTTGACAACCCGAAACTGTCCCATGAAAAAAGCCATGAATACGGTTCGATCATCATGAATGCAGTTATGACCAATACTCCGGCGCAGATCGGCGGCAACGTCCTCAATCACGGGCTGATTCCGAACCTGCCGGACGAAGCCGTGGTGGAAGTGCCCTGCCTGGTCGACGGCAACGGCGTTCAAGGGTGCTATGTCGGGCGGCTGCCGGAACAATGTGCCGCGCTCAACCGCACCAACATCAACGTCCATCTGTTGACCATTGAGGCTGCCGCCACGTTGAAGAGAGAGCACATCTACCATGCGGCAATGCTTGATCCGCATACCGCCGCCGAGCTTCCGATCGATGATATCCGCAAGATGTGCGATGATTTGATTAAAGCTCACGGCGATATGATGCCTAAGTACAAATAATCAATCTTCACGCTGATAAATCTGAAAGCCGTCCGTAATTCCGCGGGCGGCTTTTTTTATGTCCGGAGCACAAAAAAAGCGGGGTTTTGACCCCGCTTTTTATATCTTCGCAAGTAACCTTAGATTACTTTTTGCAGCAGCAACAGTTGCCGTATTTCGCCAGGTCGCCGAGCATTTCTTCAATGCGGAGCAACTGGTTGTATTTGCAGATACGGTCGGTTCTGGAAAGCGAACCGGTCTTGATCTGTCCGGCATTGGTCGCGACGGCGATGTCGGCGATGGTGGTATCTTCGGTTTCGCCGGAACGATGGCTGATCACGGCGGTGTAACCGGCCTTGTGCGCCATTTCAATGGCGTCCAGGGTTTCGGTCAGGGTGCCGATCTGGTTGACTTTGACCAGAATGGAGTTGCCGGCGCCCATTTCAATACCTTTTTTCAGGTACTGGACGTTGGTTACGAACAGGTCGTCGCCGACGAGCTGGCAGCGGTCGCCGATCTTGTCGGTGAGGAGCTTCCAGCCGTCCCAGTCGCGTTCGGACATACCGTCTTCGATGGAGTCGATCGGGTATTTGGCGATGAGGGAAGCGAGGTATTCAACCTGTTCGGCGGAACTGCGTTTGGCGCCGTTCGGGCCTTCGAATTTGGAGTAATCGTAAATGCCGTCCTTGAAGAATTCGGAAGCGGCGCAGTCGAGCGCGATTTTGACGTCTTCGCCGACCTTGTAACCGGCGTTTTCAATAGCCTTCATGACGCTTTCCAGCGCTTCTTCGGTGCCGCCGGCGAAATTCGGGGCGAAACCGCCTTCATCGCCGACCGCGGTGCTGAGACCCTTGTCGTGCAGGATTTTTTTCAGGCTGTGGAAGACTTCAGCGCCCATGCGGAGGCCTTCGCGGAAACAGCAGGCGCCGACCGGGCGGATCATGAATTCCTGGAACGCGATCGGGGCATCGGAATGGGAACCGCCGTTGATGATGTTCATCATCGGGACGGGGAGAACTTTACCGTTGACGCCGCCGATGTAGCGGAAGAGCGGCAGATCGAGGAAATTGGCGGCGGCATGAGCGCAGGCCAGAGATACGCCGAGGATGGCGTTGGCGCCGAGTTTCTTCTTGGTCGGGGTGCCGTCAAGGTCAATCATCGCCTTGTCAATGCCGGCCTGATCGAGGACGTCCATGCCTTCGAGTTCCGGGAAAATCTTTTCGTTGACGTTTTCAACGGCTTTCAGCACGCCCTTGCCGAGATAGCGTTTCTTGTCGCCGTCTCTGAGCTCAAGCGCTTCATTTTCGCCGGTGGACGCGCCGGACGGAACGGCGGCGGAACCCATTATGCCGCTGTCCAGGGTTACTTCGACTTCGAGAGTCGGGTTGCCGCGGGAATCGAGAATCTCACGAGCATGGATATCATATATTGCTGACATCTTAAAAAACTCCTTTTTTACTTATTTTGGTTGAAATAACGAATTAAACAACATTATTAAAAGAGCTGAAAGATACATCAAAAACATTAAGTTTCAAAGGCTTGAATGGCTATTTTATCCGATAATTTTGATTGCCGGAGCTTTCTTGAGGCAGAGACGGCAACCCGCTGTTTAGCGGCGGCGACCATGGCGCTGACTCCGGCCCGGCTGGAGGAACTGCGCCGTCGGCTCTCCGCCATTCATTTCCTGCCGGAACTGCCGGAATACCTCAAAAACTCGGAAGCCATGCGCCGCGACCCCGCAACCGCATTTCCCTGGGCCCGCGGCATTCTCATGATCGCCGCGCCGTTTAAAAATCTCCCCGGACCGCCGTTGCCGCTGCCGCGCGCCAAATCGCCGGAGACCGCCGGCATGATCGCCGGTTATGCGGCCGGGATCGACTATCATCTGTATGGTAACAGGCTGATGGAAAAGCTGTTGGCGAATCTGGAGCTTGCAATGATCCAAAAGTTCAGATTTGAAATCTGCATTGACACCAAACCCCTGATGGAGAGGGCTTTGGCGGAAGCCGCCGGGCTTGGCTCCATCGGGCGCAACTCCTGCATCCTGTCCCCCGGATACGGCAGCGGTTGCTTCATTGTCTCGGCCCTGCTCGACCTGGAGTTGCCGGACGGCGCGGCAAACTGCCCGGCCCCGCCGTGTCCTGGTTGCGGACGCTGCGCCAAACAATGCCCGAACCAGGTCATCGGCCCAACCCCGGCCGACTTCAACGTAAAATGCTGCATCAGCAACCTGACCACGGAAAAACGCGGCCTGCTGACGGAAGCGGAAATGCCCCTGCTGAACGGCAACATCTTCGGCTGTTCAGCCTGTACCGCCGCCTGTCCGGACAGCAGCCTCCCCGAAGATTTCCCGCTGGACCTGGAATGGCTGCTGCTGGCGCCGGCCGCCGAAGTCAAACGCACCATCTCCGGAACTCCCATGGAACACGCCGGAGTAACCCTGCTGCGCCGCAACGCCCTGATCGTCCTTGGCAATAAAAGATCCGAAGCAGCTCTCCGTCTGGTTAAGGATTTTCTTGACAGAACCGGCAGCCAGTTGCTGATTGATACCGGCAACCGAATCCTGGCGCAGTGACATTTTGGACACCCATGTTGCAGAACATTTCCGAGGGTTTAGAGACCTTTTCCGCACAACGTTTTTCAGTTTTATAACCATTTTGGACACCTGTTTTGCACAATGCTTTTATGGGGCCTATGGGTCTTATGGGGCCTATAGGTCTTATGGGAGACAGCCACATTTTGGACAGGGTCTCCCTTCCCGCATTTGCGGGAAACTCGGACTTGTCGGACAGGTCAGACAGGTCGGACGACTCGGACATTCTGGACAGGGTCTCCACTCATTTTGGACACCGGCTCGCAGATTCTGGACACCGCATGAACAGCCAGTAGTCAGTAGTCAGTAGTCAGAATAAAATCCTGAACATTTTGGACAGCCTTTTACTGGAGGGTTGCCCTCTGTGGCAACCGTTCCCGAAGCCGTTTATGACGGAGCATAACCCTCCAAAAA
>CAIKZE010000492.1 GCA_903831825.1 uncultured Lentisphaeria bacterium
CCATCGCCGCGCGCATTTTTCAAGTGCCGCAATTCGTTTGATATGAAGATTTTTAACAGTGATTAATGATGGGCGATAGAACAGATATCAGAGATATGTAGCCCATTAAAAGTGATTTTATTTACGGCTCGATCCTAAGTATGCGTTTCTTATCCTCAATTTCCAGTTGCGAAAACCTTTTTCCTGATATATCGCTATTATGTGCAGGACTGACTTCTTGAATATCACGATTAGGATCATAGTCAGAGAACATTGAGGAATCAATGTAGCAAAGTATCGTTCTTAACCGTTGCTGTCCGTCAACTATTTCCCTAGTTGTCGTGAATGTATCTGGATCAACTCTATCTCTTATGAAAATAATAGGTATCGGGAATCCTCTATATATCGTATCAATCAGATATGACTTAGCACCAGGCTTCCATACTGACCTTCTTTGAAATTGCGGTCTTAAATCAAGCTGCTTCGATTTCATCCAAGTTACAAAATCTGCAACTTTGAAGAATGATTTTTGTATTTGGACTTCTTTCATTCTGACTCCGCTTCACGTCTTGTTGATAATATATAATTTGGAGTATCTATCGGTTTGCATACACCAACTTATTCTACTATTTCTGTATATCATTAAAATTAAACTAAAATATAAGAATATTTTCATAAACAATCAAGTAAAGTTATAATTTTTCAACACATTATTCCTGTATTTGCCTATCATTGCACTTGACCAACAGAAAATCAACCAAGTCAAGTTGTTGGCTTTGGGGCAATGTCAGCACTTCGTTTTTAATTTGTGGCAAGGCTCATAGGCATAATCCGGACTCCTTGTTTACCAAACTAGATTGTAGCAGTTAAACATCAACATTTCAAGTTTAGTATAGGACTATGGCAGAGGGAAATTACATAAAACTTAAAAATGGTTTATGGAACTGGTTGACTTGGCGTTGGAACTGGCTAAATTAACAGATAATGAGAATGGTTTTTGAAAGTCAAGAACTCGGTACTCCCAAGCATTATTAATGACTCAAAATTAGAAGGGCGTAAAAAAATGGTCTCCAAAGGTAGAATTAAGTTTTATCATCGCCAAAAGAGATTTGGGTTTATCGTAATTCAAGAAGATCCTAAAAACAAAATATTCTTTCATATAAATGACGTTAATGAGGAACTGAAGGAATTACTTGAAACAATAGATTGCTGTGATGAGCCTGTCACTTGTAAAACAAGAGCATCAACAGTAAAAGATGGCGAAAAAGAAGCTTTTGATGTTAAGCTTGATTTATTATTGCGATCTGTGGGGCATATAACAAAATTTGAAAGAGGATTCGGTTGGATTAAAGATTTTCATTCAAAAGAATTATGGTTTGCGCATCATTCCAATATTAGAGGTGCTGGAGTAAAATTTATCAGCTTGGAAGAAGGAGATCCTGTACTTTTTAGTACGCATAAAGATTCTAAGGGCAAAAAAGAGGCAATAGATATTGTAAAAATAGATAATCGTTGCCATTTAGAACGATTTGCGTATTTTGAAAACTTTTATATTAGCTTGAAAGCTCTTAGCAATAAAGCTGAATTTGAAAACTGGGATTATATAAAAGATCGAACTGATTGGATTCCCGTTTTATTTAGTTATATTAATCATACGTTTGATAGAATATCATCACAAGGGAAGTTAGTTAAAGGAAATTCGTCAAAAGATAATAAGGAATATGCTTATTTCAATACTGGTCTTGTCACTCCATTTCAAGATGAAATATATGGATATTTCGAAAAAATTCCTTCCATTCACAATTCTGAAGGTTGGCACATTCAGCAAACATCGTATAATTTTCTAGAATTTGAAACGGATCAATCTCGTTATAGAAAATTTTTCATGCATTCGCCAGAGATTGCGACATATTTTTTGGATGCAGAGATAAAAGATCTCATATTCGATGCTTCACTAGAGCTCATTATTGACAAAGAACATATAAGAGGTAGAAAAGAAAGATTTCCTGACGCTATAAAATCTCAGAATGATGAAGCGTTTTTTGATTCCATTCAAAAATCAATTGAGTTGGCAAAAAGAAGAGCAAAAAGAAATTATAAGACTGCAATCCCGCATTTTTATGATGATAGAATTCAATTTTTACTTCCATTATGTATGCTAACTAAAAAAGATGCTGACTTGGCTCTTGTTGTTAACAAGGAAGAGAATGTTTATAAAGCACATACAGTTTTAACTCTAGACCAAGCCTATAATAATGCGCGACTTTTAGCAAGACCTGATAGGGAGTGGTTAAACCCTTAATTTTTGAGTATCAGTCTCTCTTGACATCGTTCTTAACCGAAATTATTGATTATGCACTGCCTGTATAGATATCTATTGGTAGCATGTCACTGGGCGGGTAAAATGGAGAAATCTGGGTCAAAAACTTTAGCATTGGTGTTTTCGTTGCTTGTAAACCATTAATTCATCTAGTTTTGTGTCGTATTAAACTCAGTTTCCCAATCCTGTAACCGATTTGTTTTTATTTACCCGCCGGAGGCGTGGCTCAAAAGACACGAAAACGCCTGATCATTTTGCGGCAGCGAGTTTTTTGCCGATGGCTACGTAGAAAAATTGGTCATTATTGGACTGCCAGGTGGCTACCACTTCGGGGACTTTTACGAAAGAGCTTACTTCTTCTTTATATTGCTCAATGCTGGTTTCTTCATGTGAAAGCTTGGGCGGGGTATTCGCGTCCTGAACGATTTTAATTGCATCTTTTGATTCATCCTTGACCTCTATTTTGGACTTCTCGATCATCCGGATCAGTTCTTTAACCGCTTTGGCCCGCGCCACGGTTAAATGACGCAATCTTTCCTTGGGGGAGTCTTCCCGCAAATCGGTCATGCCGACCGCGAATAAATATTTATCCCCGTTGCAATCAACGATTCTCACGC
This sequence comes from uncultured Lentisphaeria bacterium, assembly GCA_903831825.1. Lineage (GTDB taxonomy): Bacteria > Verrucomicrobiota > Lentisphaeria > Victivallales > Victivallaceae > CAIPAT01. The sequence continues at coordinate 2,917 of CAIKZE010000492.1, forward strand.
CGCCGTTTTCAAGGACAAAAACCTCCAGCCGGGCGAACGGAATTTTAAATCCTTCGCTCAGCTCAAGATTTTTGCATTTGGCCGTCGCCGCATCATCGGCAATAGAAAAAACTGACAGGAATAACGCAATGGCCGCAAAACACAATATTTTGATTTTCATAGGGCTCCCGCGTCAATGGTTTGACTTTTTTTATCCTCAATCTCGCGCTGACATTTGGCTTTATCCTGCACCAGATTATTCTTTAAATCAGATTCCATTAATCTTATTTCACAACGGATCTGCAGATCGGCTTTCACTTTTTCCGAGAGATTTTGCAGTTCCCTGACGTCGTCCGCATATAACATCACATCGGATTCCAGCCTTTTCTGCAAGCGTCCTTTATCGAACTCGGCGCCGATTTCATCCTCAATCTTGGACAAATCGTCCGCGGCTTCCGGATTGAGCGGAACCTGTTCAATTTTCTTTTTCCACTCTTTCCAGTTTTCCATAAAAATCTTTTTCATGGATTCTTTATAATTGAGCAAAGAATCATCCGGAATGAAACTCCCATCCGGCACCTCGGCACGGGCGACAATATGCACGTTTTTTACCGGAATGAGCAATGAACACGAGAAGCTATTTTCCGCCGTCTGACAATTTTCGACTTTCATGCCGGAAATGGTCAATGCGGAATTTTTATCCACCTGCAACTTCCGGTTCAGCGCGGTCAAAGCATATATTTTCGCCTTGTTTAAATTTATCTGCTCATTTTTTATTTTGGAGAACAATTTCACCGGGGAAAACGTCACATCCAGCGAATAAGTTTCCGCATCCGCCGCAAATTGCGCCCGGGCATTGTACGGATCTTTGTCAAAGCTGATTTGTTCCACGGCGCAAGCGCACAGACACAGTGCAAACGCCATGAAACCGGAATATTGCTTACAGGAAATCATTGGCGATATCAGAAGTCACTTTTTTCGACTTCAGTCCTGCCGGGTCTTTCGCTACCGCGCCGCCGGAAAGGGAATCTTCCGCGCCGGTTTTATCGTTGTTCATTTTTTCTCTGATTTCCTTGCCCAGTTCGCTGAATTTCGGTTTCCAGCCATAGACTGCGGTGATGGTCTTTTTGTCCGCGTCCAGATCATAATGGATGAGCGTCAGCCCGCTGAGGACTTCAGATGAAACTGATTTAAACTTTTCGCCCTGCTTATCAATGGATTTCCCTTTTTGAATCAAGCTGCCGCCGTTGCCTTCCGTGGTCAGGACGGTTTGATTGTCGCTGGTTTCCACGACGGTAACGGTTTCTTTCATGAATTGAACGAGGGCGGTCTTGGCCGACTGTTCCGCCGCTTTTCTGGCCATAAGCTGGGCTTTGACCGGTCCCAGGACGGTTGACACTTCCGCCTGGCCGACCACCAGAAATGACTCAATTGCGCCATTGGAATCGTATTTTATTTTATATATGCCAATTCCCATTTCTTTGATTTTCTTTAATTCCTGATCCTGGGCGCCGGCTTTGTTCTGCTCCTGGCTTGTTGCAATTAATCCGCACCCGATGATCGCCGACGCCAAAACGACTTTTACAAACGATAGATTTTTCATAACAATCCTCCCATGATTTATTATTATCTTACTACGGTTCAATAATTTATCCAGTACGGCTAATCCTTTTATTTTGGTTTTTAAAATTTTAACCGGCAGCGCCGGGACTTTATAACCACAGACAAATACACTTCACCACGAAACACACGAAAGGCACGAAAAAAGACAAATACTTTTCACCATGAAGAACATGAAGGTAATGAAGGTCCGTACGACGGACGGCGATATTATTTTAAACTTCAATTTTCTTCATGGTGAAACGGTTTTTCTTATCCTGTATATCCTGCATATCCCTGTTAAAATACAATTAAATCAATTTTTCTTATTCTGGATTTTATCCAGATATTCCTGCATATTGGCCAGATCGCATTCTATCCGGTTGGCGTTTTTCAGCTTATCCAACGGGATTTCCATATAAAACGGGAAATAAAGAAACGGCATAAAATCGCAAATCTCGGATGCAATGTTTTCATTGCCCGCCGCCAGAAAAGAACTTCCGCAAAAGTAGGGGGAAATTTCATACGCCGGGGAAGGCGAAGCGAAAAGACTGGTCCCTTCAAAAGAGCCGTTTTTCAGAAAACTATAGCTGAAATCTGTCGGAAACGGCGAGTTATAACTGAGTTTGTTTTTCTGGGAGAACAGCGACGGGAATTTATTATAATCAAAAGCTTCGTCAAAATAATCTCTTTTTATCAGTTGCCTTTTGCTCCAGACCGCATCAATCCCGTTTTTTAACTCCACCATCAGAACCAGATCATTCCAACAATAAGGAACGGGGCCGCGGGACAGGCTTGCATCAATCTTCTGCTTGTCGCCGGCGGCCAAGTCCTGTTTGTTGATAGTGTCAACGCTTTGGCAGATAGTCCTCGGAACCGCATACAGGACAAACGTCATAATGCCTTTGTCGTAATCAATATCCCGGACGATCCGGAACGGGGAGCAGTCAAAATCATAGCTTTTCCAGAAATCCTGGACTTTCTGGAAGATCAGCGCATTACAATAATAGGGCCAGAAAGCGCGCAGCCTTCTTTTACATTCGTCAAGCCTGGCGGCAGCGCCGGGGTCTCGTTTCAGCTCCGGCAAAGAATTTAATTCCGCGCGGTATCTGGTTCCGCTGAAGGCGTTATATCTCGGGGAAAAACCTAATTTCTGCAGTTCCCGCTGTTTGGCTTTGTCTTTTTCATCGGAGTAGCTTATTTCTTTAAAATAAACTTTGAAAATGCATTTCCCTTTGCAGATTGAATCCAGCGCTTTTTCCGTTTCTTTTACAAACGCCTGATATTTTTGCGGGTCGGTTTCGATTTTAATGTTTGAAACGTAAAGGCCCTTTTCCTCATTATAAAGCCTGACTTCAGACGCGGAGACTTTAGTTATTTTGCGCGGAAAATTCCGGAAGATATTCTGGAAAACGCTTATCGCGTCTTTCAAGCCGTCCAGCTTGGTGGAGGTTTCGGCAAAGAGCGCATAACCGTTAACGTTCGCCTTGAAGGTAATCCGGTTGTCTTTCAGGGCCGACTCAAAATCGTCAATGACGACCACCGCTTCTATTTCAATTATCCCGCCGGAGTACGGGGTAGTTTTCAAATAATCCTTGATAAAGGCGTTGCTGTGGGTAACGATCCGGTCTTCGATAACGTCTTCATTTTTTACAATTTCAAGACTGTCAACATAAATCCCGACCACCTTCCGGATTGCATCTTTGAAGGCCTGTTTCAGGGCGTCATCAATATTTTCGCCCTGCCCCCTGGCCTTAACCCTGAAAGAACCGCTCTCTTTGGTAACGGCGGCGTCAATATTGGAAACGCCGTTATTGGGTTCTTTCTGAACAGCCGCGGAGAGTTTGTCGGAAAAATTCACAACCTCAAAATAGGGAACAATCGCGTCATATTTGTAATTTACCTGGAGCCAGCTCGGTATGTTTCTGCTGTTTACGGGTTTTGCCGGCTGCCCGTTTTCCTGAAGCTTGGCTTCTTCGAGCCGCCTTTTATCTTCAGCCAGTTTATAGATGGTGTCCGCCAGTCTTTTGTAATAGGCTTCTTTAAAAAAGATCCATCTGGATTTTAATGAGATATCTTCCTGCCGGTAAACGGCCGTGGTTCCGTCGTCCAAATCGATGGAAATCCGGCTTGCGTCCAGCTTGCGGAGTTTCCCGTCCACTTTATCATCATCATCATAGTCGCTTAAATACAGTTCCACCCGTTCGCCGGTTTTCGCCGGCTTATATTCTCCGATGGCGGCAATGGCTTCTTTGATTAAAGCCTCATTTTCGATTTCGATTGCGACAACCGGCAAACTGCAAAAGATGATTAATAAAAACAGTATTTTCATTATTGGGACCATGAAAAAGAGCGTTATTTTCCCAGGAGGACAACGGCCATGGCGGCGATGCCTTCTTCGCGTCCGCAGAATCCCATGCCTTCGGTGGTGGTGGCTTTGACGGAAATCCGGTCGGGCGCGCAGTCCAGCACTTCGGCCAGATTCGTTCTCATCTGGTCAACATACGGTTTGATTTTCGGGCGCTGGGCGATAACCGTGATATCCAGGTTCATAATCTCATAACTGGAAAAGTGTTCGTCGGAAATGATCTGCACCAGCAAATCCATGCTGTTGGCATTCTTGAATGCCGGATCGTTGTCGGGAAACCATTCCCCGATATCCCCCAGCGCCAGCGCGCCCAGCATGGCGTCCATCGCCGCGTGGACCGCAACATCGGCGTCGCTGTGGCCGAGCAGCCCGGCATGATGCGGAATCGTAACCCCGCAGAGAATCAGCGGTCTGTCCGGGACAAACCGGTGAACATCAAATCCCTGTCCTATTCTGTACATGATTTTCTCCAGTAATATTTAAAAGTTGTTTCTTCCCTTAAATTCGCGGGTCATTTCCTGGATAACCGTTTTTTAACGATCCAATAATTTGAATATCCAATATCCAACAAGGAATGTCCAATATCCAAGGTAAAAAAACCGCTATCACTCCTGCTTTTTTTGAGCACTATTATGCTCTTGAATAAAATTGATTGTCTTTTGTATTCTGCCTTTCCTTCATCAGTTGGATATTTCCCGCTTCGCGGGATCCCGCCTTGCGGGACGGGATATTGGATATTCGTTTTTAAACCCATAAATTTTAAAAGTTTAATACGCTTTGTCCGCTTTGAACGTCTTCAACTGGTTGTTGACATTCTCCCTTGAAATCATATTCTTGTTATATAATTCCATCATCGCTTTCTCCATCGTGATCATGCCGTCCTTGAAGCTGGTTTCGATGACGGACTGCAACTGGCTGGTTTTGCCTTCACGGATCAGCGACTGCACCGCCGGAGTGCCGAGCATGATTTCGAATGCCGCCACCCTGCCGTTCCCGTCCTTGAGCGGGATCAGCCGCTGGGCGATGATTCCCAGCAGCGTTCCGGCCAGTTGCAGCCTGATCTGGTTCTGCTGATGGGCCGGAAATGAGTCAATGATGCGGTCGATGCTCTGCGGGGCGTTGTTCGTGTGCAGCGTGGCCATGACCAGATGCCCGGTTTCCGCCGCGGTCAGCGCGGCGGAGATGGTTTCAGTATCGCGCATTTCGCCGACGAGTATCACGTCGGGGTCCTGCCGCAGGACATATTTCAAGGCATTGGCGAAACTCAAAGTATCGGCGTGAACTTCGCGCTGCTCAATCACCGCTTTGCGGTTCTGGTGGACGTATTCAATCGGGTCTTCCACCGTAATGATATGGCAGCCGTGTTTGGAGTTGATCCGGTCAATCAAGCTGGCCTGGGTGGTGCTCTTGCCGTGTCCGGTAGGCCCGGTGACCAGAATCAGCCCGTGTTTTTTATCCGTCAGGTTGACGATTGACGCGGGAATGTTCAACTCTTCCGGACTCGGGATGGTTTTGGGAATGATGCGGATTGCCGTGCCGACGTTGCCGCGCTGGTAAAAACCGTTTACGCGGAAGCGGCACTGGTCCGGCGGAGCTTCCGCCGGAGCATCGCTGCGTTTGAGATGCACGGTCAGCGCAAAGTCGATTTCCCGGTTTTCCTCAAAATCCGCCCGCTGGCGCGGCGAAAGAATACTGAACAGCAGCCGTTTGGTGTCGGCGGAAGTCATGCAGTCGGTATCCATCGGCGCCAGTTCGCCGTTGATCCGGACCGTCGGACGGCAGCCGGCGCTGAGCAGCAGGTCGCTGGCGTTGTTGGCCACCGCGGAATGCAGCAGCCGCTTGATATTGATCTTGTCCGTATCGGATTCTTCCTTGATGGAAAGATCGCGGAATGTCTCGATGCCGCTTTCCATGCCTTTCGAAAGCAGCAGAAATTCATCGGCATTGGACGCTGCGATCCGTCCGGTCTCAAGGGAGATTTTGCCGGCCTTGTGCATTTCGCACAACGCCCGGTCAAAAGTAACCATGCCGTCTTCGTGGCCGCGGCGGATCGCGGTTTCCAGGTCTTTAAAATTGCGGTCGGCAATCAGCGAACGGACTACCGGCGTGGCGCGCAGGATTTCCACCGCCGGAATCATGCCGGGCTGATCTTCCCTGGAAACCAGCCGCTGGGCGATAACCCCCTCCAGCGCCAGGGAAAGGTCGTCCGCGGCCTGCCGCCGCAGATGTTCCGGAAAATGGTTGATGATTCTTTCCAGCGCCTGCACGGTATCCGCCGTGTGAACGGTGGAAATGACCAGATGCCCGGTCAGCGCGGCGGTAACCGCCGTCTGCATGGTGACCAGGTCGCGCATTTCGCCGATGACAATGACATTCGGGCTCTCGCGGACGACATTGGTCAACGCCTCGGAAAAAGAGGTGGTGTCGGCGCCGATTTCGCGCTGGGTGATCAGGCTTTTTATGTCCTGGTGAATATATTCAATCGGGTCTTCAATGGTGACGATATGCTTTTCATAGAGGTTGTTGATATGGTTGATCATGGCGGCCATGGTCGTTGACTTGCCGCTGCCGGCGGAACCGGCGATCAGAATAAGCCCGCGGGGAAGATCGGATAATTCCCGGATGATTCCCGGCAGTTGAAGTTTTTCAAACGACAAGTCGCTGCCCAGCTGCACCGGACGGGCGACCATTCCCGGCAAGCCCTGCTGAATCAGGAAATTAATCCGGAAGCGGAAACCTTTTTCCAGCGTGAATCCGGTATCGTAACTGCCGCAGGCGTTGAATTTTTCTTCCGCTCCCGGCAGCAGTACTTTCCGGCGGAATGCTTCGATTTCCCCGGCGCTGACAGGCTCGCCCTCGACCGGCAGCACTTTGCCAAGCTGCCGGACGTACGGCGGCTTGCCTGCCGAGATGAACAGGTCGGACGCTTCGGACTGCGCGGCGGCATTTAGTAATTCGATAATCCGCATGACTGCTTTACCCATAACTAGCGGTTGAAATATGTCCCTGCAAGTATACAGTAAACCATGTAATCAATAATTCAAACTCAACGCCAATAATCGCAACGGAGTGAAAATGGGAACTAAAGTTACGGTCAGATTCAAAATGATGGAAGGGTGTGAAGACCTGAAACCGCAGCGGGCGCATCATGACGATGCCGCTTTCGACCTCAGATCCAGAGTGGACATGGAACTGGTCCCCGGACGCAGCCTGCTCGTCGCCACCGGGCTTTTTATCGAACTGCCCATCGGTTTTGAGGCGCAGGTAAGGCCCCGCAGCGGACTGGCGCTGAAGCACGACATCACGCTGACCAATTCTCCTGGAACCATTGACGCCGGATATCGCGGCGAAGTCGGAATCATCATGTATAACGCCGGGCGCGAATCTTTCCACATCAAGCGCGGCGAACGCATTGCTCAAATGGTGATCTGCGAACTGCCGGAAGTGGACTTCATCGAATCGGATGAACTTTCCGAATCCAAACGCGGCGCCGGCGGCTTCGGCAGCACCGGAAAACACTAGATTTCACTTTTTACGGTCCGTTTTATGCTCTTCTCCGTACTGGAGAAGGATGACCGCTGGCAAACTAAATAAGGAGCTGTTCAAAAATAATCTTTACAAGTTTATTTATGAACAACTCCTAAGTTCAATTACTTACAACTCTCTATCAATATTTGTATTTGTAAATGCTCAAAATCTCAGCATCAGTAAGTGTCCGGCTGAATATTCTTACATCATCGAGCTTGGCGTTGAGGCCGGAGGTATTGCCAATACCCATCGTTAGCGATGCCCCGTTGATAGCAAGCACTCCGCTGCCGACTTTGGTGCCGTACGGCAAACCATTGATATAAAGCTGTCCACCAGTAGTTGATTTGTAAACCATCGCGACATGAGTCCAGGTATTTAACTGAATTACAGGAGATGTTACAGAAATACTTTGCCATGTGCCGCCGGCATTAGCCAGGAAACGTATTTTCCCGTCAAAACCGCCGGAATTGTCGCCGAAGAAATAGCAGACATAATTTGCATCGCTGGTAGATGTCCATTTTGCTACCGGAAAACTGGCATATCCGGATGTAATTGCATTAGGTTTAATCCAAAAACTGATAGTAAGGTTATCTGCTATATTTAACGTATCATTGTTAGAAACGGTAACATTGTCGTTGCTATCGAAATTAAGCGCGTTCGTGATTATGCCGTCGCCGATATCCCAGGTGGCTCCGCTTATTGTTCCGGTATTATTGTTTCCTGAAGAATCGGTTGCATATATTCCGGAGCCGTCATCAAACTTATAGAATGCGGCCTGGGTTGTTTCCAGTCCTTTAATAACGACATTGATCGCAATTCCGTTTGGCAGTACATTATTCAGGGTTGAAGATCCAACGGCTTTAAGGACAAAAGTATCGCCGGGAACAAAAGCAACATCAGTATTATTGTATGGCAAATAAAAATCTCCGCTACTGCCAGTACCCAGAGTCTGGGTTGCGGCGCTTATTTCAGTACTGTTTTTCCATAATTCCAGCGAAACAGTACCGCTGGTGATCGCCGGTGTCGTGGAAATGGTATAGCCGGAGATTCTGCCGGCAGTACTACAGGCATATTGTGTTCCAGTCAGGGTTTGGCTTGGTTTGGCATGCAGTACGGTGTCATTATAGATGGTAGCCGGATCATAAATTGTGTTCATGCGAGCGGCAAAAGCCGCGTAACTTCCGTTGTTGATTAAATTGCTATTATATATAAAGCAGTTGTTGCTGAACCAGCAATAACTGCCGGCAGTATTGTTTTGCACAGTGAAAGGTCCGGTAAGATTTGCCGACACGCCGGTTTGCTCAATGCCCCCGGGATAGGAACCGCTTAAAACATTGTTCGAAATAGTGACATCGCGTGGTCGCGCAATATGGTCGGCATCCAATTGCGGAATGGCCGGATCATTCCATGACGGCTGAGAGGTATCAGCCTCGATGCGAATGCAGCAGCCGCCATTTGCTGAATCCATTTTCAGCAGATTTGATGAAACTGCCGCAGTGCGTACTCCCAGAAGTCTGATGCCGTAGGTGTAAGCAGGAACGCTTGAAGGAATGACTACGGTATTATTGGTGACGGTAATATTTCCCGGCGCCGGCGCACCAGGTATTTCCAGACCGGCGTAAATCATCGCGCCGCCGCCATACCATGTGGTCCCGCGTTCTGCTACACGTTCAACATAATTGCCGGAGATAGTGGCATTCGTGCAATTATCAACAAGAATCCTGCCATCAATGCTGTAGCAGGTATTATTGGAGATCGTGACGTTGGTTGCATTATGACATCCTATAGGATCGTCGCCGATGTTATTAAGCGTATTATTGTCTATCAGTACAATATTTACATTACACAAGCCGAATCCTTCCGAGTCGGTATGGGAATGGTTAGTGTTGATAATACTGTTTTTTATTGTTACATTGGTCATGCTCGTGGCGCCGTTGGGTTCCCAGTTGCCATTGTTTCCTGACTCTGTCGCGCCGAAGAGACAGTCTGGCGGGTTCGATACTCCGCTGGTAAAATCGAATTTAACATTGTCTATGGTTGTACCATTAGTGTTGAAAATAAAAATCGCCCGTGAAAATTTTGCATTACTGGTGGCTTTAATGGTCATGTCTTTAATCGAACCGTTAAAAGTATTTTGCACACCGCCGTTGTTCCGGTGTCTGCTGATACCGACGCTAATCCAGTACTGGCGACCAAGATCGTTGCTTAAGTCAGCATCGCATTGAATGGTGGATGAATTATTAACATCCAGCCCTCTGATACTGCAGGATCCATACAAAAACATATTTTTAGTAACGGTAATAGTCATGCCTGACGGAATTGTCAGAGTGTTGCCGGTACCGGCAATGGAATCGAACGCGGTTTGAAGCTTGGCTGATTCATCTCCGGTTCCTGTTATGCCGAAAGTGGTCACACTTATGTCGGCAGCATTTACAAGGGTGGAGGCGAGCATAAAAAACAATAATAAAAATTTTGGATTTAAAAATGGCGCTGAGTTTTTCATTTCATATCTCCTTGTTTTTCTCTGTTTCTTGTGAAAAATACAATTACTTCATACGTTCTTATTCCCTCCTTTTATTTTTTACGCAAAGTTTTTTAATTGGTTTGAGTCAAGCTTTTATGACTTACCAATATCTATTTTATTGCATAAAATACTAAAAACGCTATACATATATTGCAATCCAGATGCAATTTGCAGGAACGCTGCATTTGTTTCTATAATTTTTGGGGTATTCGGGTATGTTATCTGTTCAGGCAAATCATTGCCGCCAGCCTAGACCAGTTTTTCCATTTCCAGAATACAGTAGGCTGCTCTGTTGCCGGACCGCAAACAGTTCCCAGAAAAACTACAACTTCGCCTTTGCCGTATTTTTTGCTGATCAGCAATGGATAGCCACCCGCTTTGAGCAACACTTGCGCATCTTCTGTTGGGACAAGATCATGCCGGTAGTAAACGCAGGGTTTTTCTTTCCAATCTATATTGCTGAAATGCTGAGAGACCGGTTCAATCAACAACGGTATGGTTGAACCTTTTACTTGCCAGGCGTCTTTCAGTTTTACCGGTAGTATTTTTTCCAGCACAGTACCCTGGAATTCGCCTTTTCCCAGGGTAAACAGGCCCCCGAAAATAACCAGCTTGGCGCCGTCATCAACTTTTTGAACAATGTCTTTCAAGATAAAATCCGGTAAGGCATTCCTCGGTCCACATGGCGCGTCTATCATTACAATAGTTTTAGCTTGGCGGATGGAATTTTCCCCAGGCAGTTTATCGTATTTGAACGGATTTTCCGCAGTGTATGAACTGCGCCAGAGTGTCAGATCGTAGTTCCTGATATTTTTCGGTTTTATTCCGATATCTTGCAAGGCAGGGCCGATCTTGTAATAATCGAACGCAATACCGCGAAACAACAGATATAGCTCCGCAGGAATGTTTCCGGCTGATTGCGGTTCATTGTCATTGCTGCGGAGTACAATGTTGTCAATAACACATTCATACGGTCCATTGCATATTCCCATGCTGCCAACGCGTAATTTTCCTCCCTGGTATTCGGCGCGTCCCAACACTGCCGCATCGCCTTTAATATATGCCGGATCATTCATATCATTAATGAAGTATTCCACCCGGTCTTTATCTGTATCGAAAACAATCCGGTAATGGAACCATTGGGATTTTTTTACCGGGGCAATGGACCGATGCCCGACCGGTTCAATGTTAAAGCCATCCATACGCTTTGCTGTGGCTTCCGGGAAGTACAGTCTCCAATCTTCGCAGGAGTCATGCCAGAATGTGCCGATATTGTACAGATCTAAAGTCAGCCCGATACCGTGTTCGCCTGAATTGCCCGGATCAATACAGGCATCAAAATCCAGTTGGCCTTTACGGCATACCGGAATGTCTATTTCTGCATAACCATCCTGAAATTTATGAGGTGTTATCCTGACAAGCAGTTTGCCGTCTTTAACAGTATAAGTACTGTGACCGGCTTGGGCTGACACGCACCAGCCAAGCTTATCCAAGCTGGCCGGGGATTGATATTTATCGAAGTTATCCTGAAAAATAATCTTGCCTTGTCCATATATCGCCGACACAGATATGATCAGAGTAAAAATCAATATCAGTTTTTTCATGATAGATAACCTTCCGTTTTACTTTTTGAATTTGAATAGAATAATTGCGGCATCCGTCAACTCCGGAAGGACAGCGGCATTGTTGTTTATCGCCAGTTTTAAAGCGCGTGGGCGCGGATTCGGCAGCATTGCCCAAGCCTCATCTAATTTCTCTCCAGCTTGCGGTATCGCTGATATCTCCACATTTTTTCTTATCGGCGGAATTTCGTGCCGCTGACAGATATAATCGCTTTCCGGCAAATTGATTAAGTGAACCGTGACCTCCCTGTCGTTATTTACCGCTCGCTCGTAGACAAACTGCTGCCAGAAAATTCTTGGGCAGGAGGAAACCATTATTTCTTTATCGCGGCGACTTTCCGGCATCAGCATAAAGGCATTGTCAAAGTAGTATTCTGAAAACCGTACCATAAATTGATTACGTTTATAGCGTTTGTCGTTTATAGCCGATGTGTATCCATCGTCCCACCACTTCACTCCGGAAGCAAAGCAGATGTATTGCGCCAGATTCATAGATACCGAGCCAGGAAGCAGGCCGCGCATAAAACCGACAATCGGCTGCGCTCCGTAGGGGCGTACCCGCTGGCAATCTTCAGTCAGATTTTTTGCCCATTTTTGCCAGGTATTATTCTCCTTTTGAGAAAAATCGAGTAAATATTCGAACAGTAACATAGATTTATTCCAGGCGGTTTTACAATATTCCGGATTTCTTCTAAATGCGGCAGCATCAGCAAAACCATTGGTACCGTACACGAAACGGGGATGCTGTTCTTCTACTGCTTTGCGCCATGCCCGCAAGGTTTTTGCGGCAACTGCGTCTGAATCAGGATAAAGCTTTTTGGAAGGAACACCTTGTTCGTTCAGCCATTCCGGAAGGGTTGTGTCGCCAATTTTATTCTGGTAAAATGGATCACTCGGCGCATTGGGTATAAATGCCCAGTCCCAGCGGCAGCCATCCCAACCGAACATATCAATCGAATAAGCCATTTCCTTGCCCCACTCATAAGCAAATTTTTCATCAAAAGCATCAACATTGGCAACTGCAAAACGTTCATTATCATAAATTTTGCCGTTATAGAGGCTGGGTTGACCATTCTCGCAATACTGGGAAAGTTCAGGTTTTTCCAGGCAACTTCTGAAGTTTGTCAATCCGGTAATCCAGGCGTATATGCACATGCCGTTAGCATGGGCTTCATTTATCAGTGTTTTGATAAATTTTTTAGTTAAGACCACATTATAGGCGGTCTGAGATTCAGTATGCGGGTTCCATTTGTCCTGCTGCGGCGCTAAACCGCCGATTGAAGACGGATACCAGCAGTAATACTCAATCACTCCAATATAATTGCGTCTCATATGTTCGATCCAGCTCGCTTCGGATCCTGCTTGGCGGCAGAAACCAGGATTTAATATGCTTACCCCGGCGACGGCGGCAGGGAAATCAGAAACAGCGCAATATTCTTCACGGAAATCAATCAGTTTGCCGTCAATGCAGGCATCCGTACGGCAAGCAACACCCCATTGCATTTGTAGCGGACATGACCAGTCCACGTCGTAAGCTTTAGTTTCACCCGGCCTGAGTTTCAATTCCCGCGAATCAATGATCGTCTTGAGTTCAATACCCCACTCCAGCGAGGTTATCAGTTTAACTGGTTTTATCATGTCTGAATGGTTGCATACCTTTATCGACGTAATGTTTTTACCATTTATCCGGGTTATCAGGTTCTTAGGCCATACTTTTTCAACGGTAATTGCTTTTACCGGCGGCAGTTCTGAGGATGCCTGTTTCTCTGCCGTTGCCGGATTGCCGCCGGCAATCACATAGAAGGTAAATTTTATTTTAGCGGGAAGTTTTTCATAGCGCAATTGATTATGTATCAACTGCATGCAGGTCATGTCTCCACTCCAACCCTCTTGTGCGCCGCGCATAAGAAAATGAATTCCAGCCAATTCTTGTTTGTCCGGGCAGATTAGACCAAAACCCAAGTTTTTAATTGGATTCCAGGCATATTTCCAAGTCGGACAAGCAGAGGTGAACCCGTTGTTCCATACTCCTTTAACTCGTTCTTTGTCCGGATAGAAAATACTTTCTCCCAGTGAACTACTCAAGTCTGGCGATTCCAAATGATAATATGCTTCAAAAATGATTTGATTAAAAGACATCTCAACTTCATTTTTAATCAACGGACTATCTGAAAAAGTTATTATGTCAGCAGCGTTGCCGCCGGAAAAATCCCAGCTTAGTTTTATTGCCGCTTCAGGGGGGGTGTTTTTCAATACATCACATTTTACTTTGGTCTGATATTGAAATGTCTTAGTGGGAGTGGTGGCAAAGCACTCAATATATTTTTCCTGCTCGCCGTCGTTGCTGAATACCATATAGCCGTTTAACCGGCAACTGTTGCCGTTGGCATTAAGGCGGCTCATCATATAACCTTTTTTCCCGTCGAACTCGACCTGATAACTGTCGTTTTTAATTGAAAGGGTATCTCCATTCTGCTGCAATACTACTTCTGCCTGAGAGCATGAACAAAATAGTGTTATCACCGAGACGAGCAATGCAATTTTTTTCATAATCATTACTTCCTGATGCTTTTAATTAATTTTCTGGAATGCCGGAATACAGTCTTCCCGTCGGCTTAAGACTACGGGAAACCATATATAGATGGAATGCCAGAATTCTTATCAGAATTATTTATCTAAGTTCATAAACCAACGGGCTTAATGGCGGAACTTCAGCAGTTAATTCGACATAATCTTTACTGCCGCCGTCCGTAAGGGATTTACCTTCCGGATACAGTGAAATGAATTGTAATTTTTTGTCTTTATTGATTGCGTATTCTTTGCAATCAAGTTTCAATGATATTTTTTGGGCTTTATCGGAAATATTATATAGAACAATTCCAAGCTTTCCATCAGGAGAACGCCATGCTGTACTTAGAGCTTATCCGTAAATAACAGTTGAAATATTAAAAATTTGTGTCATTTTATTCTTCTAAAAGGAAGTACATAATGGCAAAGATAAAATCATGGGAAGTTTCGGATGAGTTTTGGGGTCGCGTGGAACCGTTAATTCCCGA
>CAIKZE010000493.1 GCA_903831825.1 uncultured Lentisphaeria bacterium
AGCACTCATTGTATGCAAAGTACATCTTTTAAGCGGAGCAGAGAACTCTATGGTAACTTCATTTTTTGAAAGTTTGACACATCTGACAAGTTGTTCAACAATGAATCTTTTCATTGAGAAGCTGGCTTCCCGCAGTTGTATTTTTACGTTTTTGGAAAATTCGGAGAATGATGAAAGCATCTTTTCGATCTCGGCTTCATCAACATGGTCTTGTTTATTTTTGTTAAGCTGGAGTTGTACCATATGAACCATATTTTTCAAACTATTATGCCTTTCGATATGTTCTTTTTCATCAATCATGCCGCGGATAAAAAGATTGTTGACCCGGTCAATCTGTTCTTTAAATTTAGCCTTTTTCTCTTCAAGTTTCAGAACTCCGTTCGTCGCCCCGGGCACAATACTGCCGGAATGCTTTTTGTAATAAAGTTTAAGATTATCCGGTTTTTTTATAATTTTCACCAATTCATCCCATACAAGCTGGTCAAGGTCTCCAACTGGAAAGCGGACGCTGTTCGAGCATATAATGCCGCCATGTCTGGCCACCATCGATTTTCTGGTGTAGGCGCAGGTATATTTCATTGCCCGTCCATCAGCAGACATCCGGCGGTTGCACTCGGGGCAGACAATCAATCCTCTGAGCAAATACTCCTTTTCTGTTCTTCTGGCGGCAAGTTTTTTATTGTGCCGGACGCGTTCCTGCGCAAGTTCAAAAACTTCCTCCTCGATAATCTGAGGGCAGTGAAAAGGCATCCATTCGTCACGCGGCCTGTCGCGGGAACTGGTTTTATCATATTTCCTGTAAACCGTTTTCAGTGGCTTTCTCCTTGGTTCCACAGACTCAACACGGTGAGCGTAACCGGTGCCGGTATACATGGAGTTCCTCAAAATATTGCTGACGCTGGATGCATGCCAGGAGCCGCCTTTGACTGTCGGAACGCCGGAGTCATTGAGACGCTGCGCAATCGCCTGTTCGGAGACAGGCTCCGAATTATACCAGAAATATATCTTACGCACAGCATCGGCCTCTTCCTGTATAAGTTCAAGACGCGCAGGCATATCGCCACTGGACGGACGGTAGGCATAACCAAATGTCCTCTTGGCTGTAACCAGTTTGCCTTCGCGCATTTTGTGAAGTTTGCCGCGACGAGTCCGCTCTGCAATCTTTGCGCGCTCGTATTCCGCGATGACTCCCTGCATCTGAAGCAAAAGATGCTCGTCAGGAGATTTGCCGATAGGACAGCGAATAAACTCTATCTCGCAATTGTGCCATTTCGCTTCATCAAGCAGCAACATCTGGTAGACATAGCTCCTGGCAAGCCTGTCAGGATCATAGACAACTACGCGGTCATAACTGTTCATTGCAATAGCATCGCGCAAACCATCCAGACCGGGACGGACCAGGGTACTTCCAGAAAAACCGTCATCAATGAAAACATGCTCGTCAGGAACATGCAAAGCTTTTATTTGAAGGTGGCTGCGGATAGCTGCAAGCTGACTGCTGATAGTCTCGTCTTTTTCCTGCTTTTGGCTGGAAACCCTTGCATAGACCGCTATTCTTGCTCCTGCAGCCCAGGCAGGTTCAGCTGCTCCGCTTTCGATGCGTTCTGCTTCGATGATTCCAATTTTGGCGGAAGACGCGTCCGCAGAAGATGCTGGTATATCCCCGACATCTTTTTGTCCCAGTTCCGATCCGAAAACATTTTTTTTAACTTTTACTTCGGTTCTCATAGTTCCTTTAACAATACTTTTCTTTATCAAATTATTAATAGTTTATCAGAAATAAAAATCAAGCTAAACTCAATTCTTTTACAGTTAGTTTGTTGTAACTATCATAGCAATAACATAATTTAAAAAATAATAGGTATTTTGTATACAATGAGTCAG
>CAIKZE010000494.1 GCA_903831825.1 uncultured Lentisphaeria bacterium
ACCAAGCGCCTTTGCCTGGTCAATCACATTTTCAATTTTCTTCATTCCGGCAGGAATATTGTCTTTATCTTTGATAAGATTGCTGATGCCGCCAATCATGAGCAGATCAGGTTTATATCTGGCAACATATTCGGCAAAGCTCTTCGGATCCTGATAGAACCAGCAACCGGTGGAACCGCGAACGGAGATGATGAAGTCAAGATTGGATTGAGGGAAATCACGCTTGATAAGAGCCTGAAAGACAGAGTTATAACTGTCATTCATAATGCTGTCGCCCAGCATTACAACTTTCCACGGTTTACCGCTTTTCAGCGCGGACGCCGTTCGGGGAAGCCGCTTAAAGGAATCAGGGGAGGGGTGAAACTCCAATGCCGGGAGTTCCGCGTAGAGCGTATCGTTCCACCTGGCTGCGGTTTCAGCCGGAACTTTTTTCACGACAATATCGCTGACTGCAACCCCGCCTTTTGACTGAAAAGCGAGCTGTATGCTGGCGGCGGAACTCTGTATATAGAGCATCTGGTCGTAATCTGCCTGGGCCTTACCCGGATAAACCGCGCTGTTGGTATCTGGAAGCGGTTTGCCTTCAGCATCAAAAAAGTCCACCCACCAGTAACAATGCTCACTGGTCTTTGCTTTGAATTTGAGACTATAATAAGCTGCTTCTCCCGATTGCTTATCGAGTTTAATGATCGGGGACTGCATCCGTCCGCCCTTACTTTCATAGTAGCCCTCAAACGGAACATAAACCATTTTCCCGGCTTCCGATTTCAGAAACTGCCAGCCCTGAGTCTGATTGCTGATTTTGCCCGGGCAGGAATACAGCACATCTCCGGTAAATCCGGTAGCGGCCATGGCACATAATGCGGCAGTGGTAATTGTTTTTTGCGAAGTGGTCATATTTTACCTTATAATTTGAGATTTAACTGATAATTGCATCCAGATTAACCAGCGAATTAGAGCAGAAACTGCGTAAATCATATCAATTTACTATTGCAGTTTATCAGCTTTAGATTTAATCCGGCGCTGGCTTTCTGGTATTTCCTTGAAGTTTTCGCGGGTGGATACTTTGCGTCCACTTTTGGATTCCAGTTCGCGTCTGGCATTGCCTGCCACAGTACCGCCATTACGTGCAGCTCTTTTATTCTGCAGGAAGCCTTGGGCATCGGTGTTGCGGGCTATTTCTGTGGTTGACGCTTCCCCAAGCATCGTGAAGATCAACTCCAGATCGGTCATGTGATCGCGTAGATTGTCTGCCGGTTGGGTTAATGATTTGTGCTTGCGATACTCGGTCGGAGTCATGCCAAAAGTTGCATTGCTTATTTCTGCGGTGAGTATGGCGTATTCTGTTTGCTGCTTCACCCCGCGTTTCATCCATTCATCTGTCAACTCATCTCGTACGGCAATGCCGCGCATCCGTTTTTCTATCCACGCGTCAGAATATCCCTTTTGCCGGTAAATTTCTTTTATGCGTGTGGTGGCAAGTTCCGGATTTTCGATTTCCTGTAAACGCTCATAGCCTACCTTGGCAAGCCAGCGCTTGAAAGGCTCAGCTTTCGGAGACGGAATAGACTGAATGAGTCGAAAAAGACCTTCGGCATTGGCGGCTTGTATTTTCCGCTTTCTGCCATCGGCGGCAGTCATTTCAACCGGGGTACAAATTGTACCCCAGTTGGCATGTAATAATGGGTCCCGGCTTTTCAGCTTCTTTACATACTGTTTGGAGTCCGAACTGTCAGTCAACACTTCTAGAACGTCCTGTATCGAAAAATACCATTTCTTTTCGGCTTCATTCCACGTTCGGCGAACTTGCTTTTCCTCAAATAATATTAAATTACTTATAGTTGTCATCTATATAGCTCCACGATGTATTGGATTAATATATCTTAATTCTTTTAGAGAAATAGACTTATTGAACTTAACCGGATGCGCCGGGACTTTAACCACAAAGGTACAGAGAATCCTTTTTACCACGAAACACACGAAAGACACGAAAAAACAAATACTTTTCACCATGAAGAACATGAAGGTTGGTGCGACGACTTGCTTATCCTTCGGCATGGACAACGATATTATTTTAAAATTCAATTTCTTCATACTACTATCCGTAATGTTCTGTTTTTTTTAGAAAGATTTTCATGCGGCAATTTTCATAAGTTTCTAACTCACAATATTTAAGATGTTCAGCAATGCAGTGGATAATTTTCGTCATTCCATCCGTCAAAAAAAGTTCCGGAGGAGGGATGCAAGGGGGAACCTTGAACTGTCAAGGTTTCCTCTGCAAACAGAAACTGTTTCCCATTAATCGCCCCCGGCGGCCCGCCGGGCGTGATCCAACGGCGAGGCGTTGGTCGCCAAAGGCGAAAGTCATAAAGCCGCTGCGGAGAGCGGCGTTACCGGGTTTAACTTCATTCACTTCATGCTCCCGCGCCTGCGGGATGAAGTGTATTTGTTCTTTTTCGTGAATTTTCGTGCCTTTCGTGGTTAAGGTGTATTTTTTGGTTGCGGCTATGCCGAGCTAAGGACTTCATGGTGAAACGGTTTTTCTTATCCTGTATATCTTGTATATCCCTGTTAAATTCCTATACGATCAAGTTATCAAACATTAGGAGTAAGCCAATGAATCAGACAAAACATAACAATGAACGCATTAGTCAAAAGATACAAACTAATTCTCTGCAATTTTTACTTAAAATTTCCTATTGCAACTATTTAACTCTTTAAATCGGAGGGACACGGATCGTATGGCGGGTGCTGAACGCAAGGCGTATGCATGCCGCCGCAACGATAGATTTCCGGCAGGCCTGAGCATTCCACCTTGAACACCGGACGCAGTCCGGGCGATGTCTCCGGAAGCATTTTGATGGTCAATTTGCCATTGGCCGGATTGTAGTCGAAAGGGAACTCTTCCCCGTTCTCCAGCATGGAAATCTTTTGCGGCCTGGTCTTCAAACCAGTTATAGTCAACTCTGCTCCCGGCCAGCATTTCACCGTCAGGTAGAGATCATTCCCGGACGCCGTGTATTCACAGACATGACTCCAGTCGGAACGGTGCTCGCCGCGCTCCATCAGTCCCATATCGAAGACTTCCGTATTATATACGGCCTCACTGTTTGATTTAATCCACTTTCCTACTTCCAGCATAATCTCCTCAGCCTTTGCCGGGATTGAGCCGGCCGGCTCAGGCCCGACGCCGAGCAGCAGGTTGCCGTTGCCTTTGGCGGCGCAGAGCAGCATGGAAATGACCTGATTTGGGGACTTCCAGTTATCATCGCCCTTCACATAACACCAGTTGTCGTTGAGAGTGAGACAGGCTTCCCATGGACGCCACGGGTTCGGCGCCGACATATGCCCTTCCGGCGTAGTAAAGTCGCCGGGCAGGCAATTACGTCCATTAAAGATTATCCATGGCTGGATTTCTAAAACCATTTTATTCATTTCCTCGGCCATCCACTCTTTGGCGTTGAACGGCCACCAGCCGTCATACCAGAGAACATCAATCGGACTGTATTTGGTAACCAGTTCCTTTATTCTGGCAAAGGTGAATGTAATAAATTTTTCATAGGCCTCTTTGGATTCAAGGGCAGCGGAGGAGGACGGATTACAGGTCCAGTGGTTGAGGCTGTGATAGAGATGCACCCGCAATCCGTGTTTTCGGGCAGCGGCGATTGTCTCCGCGACAAGATCGCGTCCGCAGGCGGTCTTCGTTGTACAGAAATCGCTCAAATCACTGTCATAGAGCATGAAGCCGTCGTGATGCATCGTAGTAAGACAGATGTAGCTCATGCCGGAGGCTTTCGCCAGTCCGCAGATTTTGTCTGCGTCAAAGTGTTCCGCCTTAAAAGAACTAGCCAACTGCTTATATTCGTCAATATCAATCAATTCCTTGTTCAGGCACCATTCGCCTCGCCCCAGCAGGCTGTATAGTCCGTAATGGATGAACAATCCGTAACGTGCATCTACAAAATCCCGTAAATTTTCTTCTCTGCTTTTAAACATAATCAACCTTTCAACCATGACTACTATTCATTCCAAAACTAAAAGGTATCGCTATTGTGGTATTAGTCAAGGCTATGCCATGATTTATTCCGCGCGTTTCAGTTCTACTTCAAAGCTATGGACGGCTTCAGCCAGTTCCGGATTTAGAAATGCCTGCAAAGTGTTGCGTTCTCCGGCGAAAGCCCAGCGCCAGTCATGGCTTAACATATTTTCCGGATCGGTAACGTTGCCGGTAACATTCCAGATCGCCGCCGGAATTAATCTGCCGCAATTGTTTTCAGCTTCGAAATAAGTGAATCCCTGGCCTCCGTATTTCAGTGTCTCGACTTTCACTGCGACAGGTGTTTTTGCTTTGTCGATCAGGAACATCCGGTTGTAGAAACAATCGTCTGCAACAGGTTCCTTGAAAACGCCTTGACCGATTTTTTCCCAGGTATCGTCTCCGGCATATTTGATAAAGATTCGGGTGGTCTGCGCCGAATACTGGTCTGGCTGCATAAAATGGATTTTCAGGAAACCATGTTTTGCCGCCAGTCCGGGTATTTCACGCATGTTTTTCAGATAATTTTCATAAACAGTCGCCATTTTACACGGCGTGAGGCCAGGGCGTATCCGCTGCCACATCGCGACGCGTGCCTGTCCGACAACATCAATCCGGGTGATGATTGTATTTAATTTTTCGGACAGTTCCAGCATATCTGCACCACGTTTGAAGAATTCAGGCAGCAACTTATCCAATTCGTAGCTGATTTGCTCTCCGCGCAGCGAAAGCACTATTTCCTCCAGAATATCGCGGGAGGCTGTCTTGACTTTGTCCAGATACCCTGGCAATACAGCCAGCAGCACATCCGCGAGACGAGCTCTGCCGTAGTCGCCATTATTTTCCCTTTTGGTCAGAAATGTGTTTAGATTAGTGCGGCGTTCCAGATAAAGGCCGTTGCTGCAAACCGCTTTTACGGACTGGAAAAATAGTTCGTCGGCAAATCCGAAAATACTGTTTATTGCATCTTGCATGACCTGTCCGTAATTCCCGCTGACGCCGGATTCCCATAAGCGTCCGGCATAAGCGATTGCAGGCATGCTTTGCAGCATGAACGATTCCGATTTCTCCCAGGTGGTCAGCCAGCCGCCCAGCGGCTGATGTTTTGCCCCGTAACCGGTGAAGCTTTCGACATTATGGATCGTGTAGTCAGCCGGACAGATCAGATAATCGAATCCGAGCCGGTCGTAATGCGCTAGCGAGTCGGCCACTGCCCGGTTATTGAAATGCCCTCTGGTTTTTTCCACGTCATCCTGATACTGCCAGCAGGCCATGATCATGTCGCGGGGTATCATCTCCAGCGCCTGCGGATAATATTCGAACATATCGTCCCAGACAATCATTCGCTTGCCCAGCTTATTAGCGACAATTTGATGAATTGCCAGCAGGTGTTTAGCGAAGATATCAGAACAGGTCTCGCCGTTTTGCAGTCTTGCCCGGCAGAGTTCGCAGCCGCCCATGTCCCAGTCTTCATCGCAGCCGGCATGAAAATACGGCGAAGGAAATATTGCGCTGACTTCGGAGAGATAGTTTTCCAGAAAATTTATAGTTCCAGACTGCGATGGGCAGAACGTCCAAAGAGTTTTATCGCCGAAGCGGCCATTATAATCGCCGCGTACTTCCGCCAGTCCGGCCAGCTCCGGATATCTGAGGAACCCTCCGACGTGACACAGCGTGGAAATGACCGGAATGACATCAATATTTCTGGTTCCGGCGTAGCTTACGATCTCACGCATTTGTTCCGTTGTATAACTTTCATTGTCCGCCGGGTATGGAAATGATGGCGTTCTGATCCGTCCTTCCAGATAAAGTGCCAGCGTGTTGTAGCCGTTGCTGGCGATGAAGTCGATAAAGCCTTTTATGAAATCTATGGTTTCCATCTGCCGGGCTAGATCGAGCTGGACGGCGCGAATTTTAAACGAAAAGTTTTTCATCATGATTAATTGTTAATGTTCCTGATTTTGTTCTGACTTTCCAGTCAATATTACGAATGCTTAAGCTGTTTAAAAATAATTTCCGGATTTTATGTGTGCGTGACTATTACCGGCATTAGCTCATCCGTACACACTTCCACCCCAATTCCTTCGGGAACAGTCAGGCGATAGCCATTGACCTTATCATATTCCGCGCTAATCGGGCCTGCAACGGTGGGGAATCTCACCTTCATCCGTTCCAGTTTTGCCGGAATCTGCGGAGCAACCTTTACGGTTTTCCAGCCTGGCGCAGCGGGCGTCAATCCCATCACATATCTTACCAGCAGATAGATGGGTGTTCCCCCGGCAGGATGACAGAAACTGGTGTTCCATTTCTGGTCTGGCGCCCAGGCTTCCAGAGGTGCTGTGGCTCCATGGCGCAGCATCTCGGCCCATGAATGATCGTCATGCGAAGTCAGGAGATCATAGGCCAATTCGTGCTGTCCCACCTGAAACAAGCCTTCAATAAAGTAGTGGGCTCCGTAGAGGCCGCAGGCCAGCCGTTTTTGCCGCATGAACTGGATTATCTCTGGTTGCGCTTCCTTGGGAACCAGTCCGAAGCGCAAGGCAAAACCGCTTGCATGAAGTGATTGGTGGCTGGAATTAGCGCCGTCACGGAAGAGTCTGGTTGCCGGATCCAGCAAATGGCCGATAAAGGCGGTGCGAAGCCGTTCTGCACGTGAGCGGATCGCGGCATTGTCCCGGCCCGCCAGACTCATCAGTCCGGCGCTACAGTTCAGCATCTCGTAGTAGAATGTATTGACGACCGTATTGACATCATTTTTGGTATTTTCGTAATCATAGCCGTCACGCAGATTGGCCGGCCAATCCACAAGTACCCATTTTTTGCGGTCCATTCCGGTCAAAAGACCGTTCTGGTCCTCCATGCCGACGAACCACTCCAGCAGCATTTTCAGGCCCGTATTTACCATTTCAATCGTAAACACTTTGTCTCCTGTCGTCCAGTAATAGTAGTGCAGCATGACCGGCCAGAGCAGCGACCACTCGGCCAGTTCCTGCCGGAAACTGCCGGGTGCGACTGCCAGCATGCCGGGATCAAAACGCTGAGTAAGCTGAAAATCCCGGATCGCCTTGCGAGTCAGCGCAGGATCGCCGGTGAGGATTAGCTGCGACAAGACTGTCATATAGGTGTCGCCGGTATACTGTCCCTTTTCGCGGGTGGGGCAGTCCACGAAAATGTCCTGGCTGCCCATCTGGATGCCGAGTTTGCTCATCTTCCAAATGTCGTTGAGCAGCGGCTCGGAGCAGTCGAATCCGGATGCTGCTTCGTCGAACGGATAATGCCTCACGTCCACCCAAACCTCCGGCTGTACCGAAGCATGATGAATCTCTATGTAGCGAAAACCGCGATAATCATAGAACTCTGCCACGTCCTCCCGACCGGAAAGTGTGATCTCATCCTCGTATTTGCAATTGCAGCGCAGTTCATGCCGGACGCTGCCATCAGAGTTCAATTCCTCGCCGTGGCGGACGAGGAGCACATGCCCCGCCGTTCCGTGCAGACGGATGCGGGTGTGCCCCGCAAGCTCCATTCCGAAATCGTAGAACCAGACGCCTTCGCCGCGCGATTCGATTTTTGCCGGTTCGGCGCGCCAATGAGCCAGAGGTGCGGCAACAGCCGGAATGAACACATGATCCTGCCGCCGGATTAATGGCGCTTCCCATGATGTATCGTCGAAGCCGGCTTCGCGCCAGCCGGCAGGCTCAAGACGCAAATCCATGTTTTCATTGAACTGCGTGGAATAGCCCATAAGGTGGTTTGCGGAAAAGGTTGAAGATTGATGGCATTTCCAGTCCGGGCCGCTAAAGTGCCGGGTTTGCGAGCCATCGGCGAAAGTCAACTCCAGTACCATCAGGAAGCCGCTGCGGTTGTCGCCGCTGTTGAACGC
>CAIKZE010000495.1 GCA_903831825.1 uncultured Lentisphaeria bacterium
AATTTTAACATGGATACCGTCCTTTCGGGCTGCTTGCCCGGGTTTGTGTTTAAAGAACGGTATCTTTTTTATTGTCAAAACGCCAGCAAAATTACTGTTTTTTCCGTATTTCTCGCCGCAAATGCGGCTCAGTTCAAGATATATGAAATAGGGTATAAACTTTTTTATTCATAAGGAGTAACAGAATGGTATCAATCACTGAGCTGAAAGAGAAGATTGCGAATATCCCAGCAGACGATATTAAACTTTTCTTCATTACACGAGTTCTTAAAGACAATTTTCGCAAAAGTAGTAAAGTTATGGAGAAATATTTATTTAAGGTATATCAAGTCGAGGTAGATTCTGAAATTCGAGAATACTTGTTAACTTTATCAATAGACCAGCTTGAATATATTGCAAAAAGGGATTTTGAATTGCATGAATATGATGTCATCTCAGATGATACTGAACATTTATTTACATATTCCATGACAAATAAGGCAATGTCTTTTGCGGATGTCGTTTATAATCAATTAAGAAAAATTCCGCCCAAAGTTAAAAGTATAGAAGAAATTATTAAATCGGAAGAGCTATGGGCGTATTGTGTCGGATTTAATGATGTTAATGCAATGGAGTGGATTTATTCCTTTAGGAAAATTTTAGCTAGCAAAGTGGCAATTGACGAACAAAAGAATATAGATGCTTCACATCATATTAAATTTATTAGAGCACTATTTAACACTCAAAGCCAAAAATTGGAGATTTTAAAAGGTGAGACAGTAAATCTTGACAAGCAAATAGATTGCATTTACTACGGAGATACATTCTATATAATTAGAAAAGGTAATTTTGAACAAATCATTGGGCTAGAGGAAGAATTTAAACAACAAGCAATTGAAGTCGCAAGTCAGATTGAGAGCACTAATATGGTTGTTGGCATTGATATTATAAAAAAGCAAATTGAAAAAAATCCATCTCTACATAAAAAATTGGTTCGTATCGCTAAAATTGGTACTTATAGCAAATTAGATGAAGAGACTATTAAAAAAATGGCAAAAGTATGTGAAGAACATGGAGATAATTTAAAATTACAGAATGGTAAATTACTTATTGAAGAGCCTAAAGATATTGACAGAGTACTAAAGATGTTTGCTGATTACTATAAGCGGGGAGAGGTTTCTGGGAAACACTATGGGACGTTTGCTGGTAAAGAATTAGCTATAGCACAAGTAAATGTTGTACAATAGTTATTATAGTCACATTACTTGTTAAGGAGAATTTAATAGATGATAAAGCACTTTAAAGATGAATTCCATTTAATGCTAAGAGAACAAATCGGATATTATCCGTGGCTAAACCATCATCCTTACCGAGTAAATAGACTGCTTAGGCAAAATAAACGCTGTTGGTGTTGCATGGAACAAGAAATGCGTAATGCTAATCACTACATTCGGGAAATGCTAGAAGAGCAAGTCTGTACCAATAAATTACTCGATTTACTATTTAAGGCTCTCATTCGCTCGGAAATTCGTTTTATTCATAGATTCATTCCTCAGAGAAGTCATGAAGAAAGGCTCACCGGACATTTAATTTCAGAGATGTCAAATTCAATTGAATTAATAAAAGATTTGTTCAGGCTGGCATCTGTTGAGGAGTATGGTGTCGAAAAGGAAATTGACTTTTTCTATCTTGATATGTCAAAAGGGGGAAAATTAGAGAGTCATACAGGAGCTGATTTAGCTATCTGTTTTTCTCTTGATTTACCCGATTATCCCAAAACTTATAAATCATTTGTCTTTCAGGCAAAAAAAATGGATTTCATCTCTCAATTGGATGTAGCGCAATATGATAAATTAGTTAATAATTTCCCAGACAATTCAGCATATCTGTTTTATGATACAAATTGTAAAACTCTAAATTGCCCATTCGTTCTGGCAGCAAATGTATCTCCGATAAGCGAAAATGCAGAAAAAGCGGAAGAAAAACTCCAAAAATCTTTCTCTATTGATATAAATGACATGTATAGTGGTTCCCCTTTATCTTATTTTATAATATTTGAACTGCTTGAAAATTTTGAAAAAGGAGAAACTCATCGTTCTTTGTCCAGTTTGGTTAATTCATTTAGGAATTCAAATATTGATTTTGATGGACGATTAGCTATTTTTAGTATTGGACACTCTATTAATTATTCAATAAATAACGATGGCGGTTTACAGTTTGATGATAAAGAAGTTTCAAACCGATAAAATTCTATTGATAAAATTTTTCTAGTAAATAATGGCTCCGGCAATTAAACCGGAGCTTTTTATTTCACTGGTTATTTTATATTTTCAAAAATTGCCGACACAATCTTCTCGAATAATTCCGGATATGAAGTTTTTACGTCTTCAGCCTCAACGCTGAATGGCTCCTCATTTCCATCTGAACCTTCAAAGCAAAGCGCATCTATTCCTCCGTTTTCCACTGAAAAATCAACCTCAATATTCCAGCAGCCATTTTCAGTCTCGAAATCCCTTACGATGCAGGAGCCTCTACCATATTTGGGCAAATGTATCATTTCTATTTCAATATCAGATTCAAGCTCCCGACCGATTGTTTCAAGTAAGTTCATTTTGTTCTCCAGGTTATAATTTTTGTTGATTGGCGATATTTCTCATCCATTGATTTGCAAAGCAGGTTAAATCAAATTGAAGGCTGGTGTTGATAGTCTCTGGATTACCGTCTTCATCAAAGCCGAATACTTCCTGATAACGTCCCAGATAATCATTCCTGAATGAGATTGGGTGATATTCTCCTCCAACGATAGTGAAGGTCATTTCTGGGTCTGCCATTAAATCGCCGTTCTGTTCTCCGTAGTGAGCGATTGAGATAATCTCGCCGTATCCTGTCAGATGACCTACTTTCTCAACGACAACCGCCATAAGATTAGGGTTATTGTGTATCTTGGCGTAGTTGCCGTCTTTGTCCTGTCTGTATTTCGGGTCTGACATTGCTTCGTACAATTTCTGGATGATTAGAGTTGCTTTGGTGTTTAACGATTTCATTTTGTCTTTCCTCTTATGAATTGTTTATGAATTGCGGGTGAACACTATCTGAATTGTCACATTAAACCGATTAAAAACTTCTTTCCGTTTTTGCCTTCTCCGTTGTAAATTAGTTTGTATTGTTCGACACAGTTTCTCTTGCCGGTCTTGACCACAAGCTCGTAATCAAGTAGCTCCTGTAAGTGAATGTGTAATCTTGTTTTAGCCCAGCCTGTGTGTTCCATTACTTCCCTTCTGGTGAATGTCCTGTCGAACCGTGCTTTGTTCCTGGGGAGCATTTCATCCAACTGCATGAGCAAATCTCTCGCCGGTAAGGATAGGTCATCAAGGCTCATTCCAAGGATTTCAGAAGCTAACTCCGTAGCCATTTGAATATCCTCAATATCAACTTCGATGTATTCCAGTTCTCCATGATATTTCACTTCTTTTTTCATCTGGTTCAGGAAAGCCACGGCGCAACACAGATTCAAGAATTTTGGCTGGTCTCTTCTAGCTTGGAGCCGGTCATCCCCATAAAAGAGCGATTCCGCATAGGGATTGACTACAGCGTAGTTCCTGAGCAATCGCTGGAAGTTATGATGTTTGGTCAGAATGTTTTCATGTGAGGCTTTCTGGATGATTCCTTCCAGCGTGTGCGCTTTCCTCTGGGATGAGAGTATCTTCTGCGTTTGGGTTCTGGATTCATCCACTCCAAGGATAAAGAACCGGCTTTTAGTTTCTGGGTTAATATCTGGGTTTGTAGTCGTCTGGAACACGGAAACGGGGCCTTCGACTGTGTTTCTTCTGAGCTTACAGCCGGAAACTGTCTCTATCGTTAAATGCCCTTCGGTTATCAGGGTTCTAATGGCATACATATCCTTTACTCCACATGCTTCTTCAATGGCGAGAACTTTGTTCTTCAATGCTTTACTTTCCATATAGAACATAGCCTTGTCCGTAATTGATGAAGTCCTGATTACATCCTCCTCTGGAGTGAGCTTTATGGTTTTGTCCTGGAGTGCTGATTTTCCCGCTCCCGATGAACTCAATACAAGGATATTCAACGGCGTATTCATTTTTCTGGACACGGCGGCGATATACGATAGAATCTTGTTGTGTTCTTCGCCTATAAGTCCGAGCTTGGTATAATCGTCTTCTATCTCTTCAAAGATTGCTTCGCTTTTGCCGAATCTTTCAGCTTCTTTCCTCTGTTCAAAGGGCATCATGGGAATGGGTTCGAGTTCTAAATCTTGGTATGCTAAGTTGTTCATGGGGTGTTCTCCTGTAGTTTATGTGGTGTTTACTGGCAAAGCTGATAAACTCTTGCCTTGGATAAGTGCATTTCCTTGCCGATAGAGGAGTAAGAAAGCCCCTTGGCTCTGAGGTCTTTGGCTCTCTGGACTACTTCGGGCTTGATTGCGGGTCTGCCAAGCCTGATTCCCTGCGCTTTGACACGCTCTAAGCCAGCTTTGGTACGTTCTGATATGCGTACCCTCTCTTGCTTTGCAAGGCACGATAGAAGCGATATAATGGCATCTGCAAATATCCCCAAGGATGAGATATACTGTTCCGTGAATGAATGCCATTGAATACCGTAACTGTCCAGAGTGGTGAGATATTCCAGCGTTTTCCTTGAACCTTCTCGACTAAACCGGTCAAGAGACCAGAAGAGCAAAATATCAAACTTCTTTTTATGGGCAAGTTGGAACACTTCTTTTAACCCCTGCCGTTCATCTATTGACTTGCTGCCGGAAGCCGTGTCCGTTTTTACTTCCGTTACAGTCCAGCCCTGTTTAAGTGCATACTCCGTTAATTGGGTTATCTGGTTTTCATAATGTTGGTCAGCGGTTGACACTCTCGAATAGATTAAACATCTCATAATATTCTCCGTTTAGTTTAAGGGTGTTTTTTTTCGAGCGGGGAAAATGCCGTTTTTAGGCGTTTAGTAAGACGGCGGTTTGATTTAACTCAGGCAACCTTGCCATTCTCCGTAAATTCATAATCATTGCATTTGATAGTCTCAATGATTGCTTCATCGGTGGTAAGGCTTTCATACTCTTTTTGAAGGCTGTTGTAAATCTCCTGGCAAAGGTCTATCCTGAAACCTTCAAGCCATCTTTCAAACTCTCTGATTGCCTTGTCCAGATGCGGATATACCTTGTTGCTGTAATAGTCGCAGACAATCATTCTGGTATTGGCATGGGAATAGCGTGAACATGATGCATGGGTCTTAAAAGAACACTCGCCAAGATAGGCTTTAAGCCATGCACTGTGTTTGACCTGATTATAATGCGTCCAGATTTTTTCAATATCCAAGCCGTTAAAGTCAAAACAGGCTCCATCTCCTTGGCTGTAAAAACCTGAAAAGTAAATCTTTGGGTTATTAAAGCCGTATTCTTTGAGCTTTTCCTGCCAGTAGTCTATTTCCGGTTCATGCCATTCATAGTCAACGTTTATGTTCTGGAAGTGGTCAATGACTTTGCGTTTTGCCTGTGGGGATAATTCTTCAAATTCGTACACGGTTATTTGTTTTACTCTCATAGTTTACCTCAGATTGATTTATGGATATGGGTTAATACGTTTTTAACACGGACAGTGAATGAATACGCCAAAGAGACCAAGGCATTTTCACCGGCAGTTCTGATTACAGTCTCAAGAATTCCAATGATAGCCTCAAGCTCCTGCTTTGAGCGTTCAGGAGGGAATACAACTTGCTTAATGATAAAAGTTTTGCTTTCATGGATAAGCGTGAATTCCTGCTCGTTGTTGGTTGCTTTGAAGGCTTCATCTAGTGTTTTTTCTTCAATGCCGTATAGCGTGTTCAGGGAATGATAGGCAAGCCAGAATTCCCCTGAAATAGTCTCGTAACTGCCTTTACGTTTATCGTTTTTGATATTGATTAGATACATGGTTTTACCTCAATTTGCTGGTTATTGCTGGATAATCTCTATAGCCGGATAAATGATTTATTTATATGGATGATGATAAAAAAAGGGCTTGCGCCCTTTGGGTTAATAGCCAAGCTGTTTTGCTACAGCCTGAATTTCTGAATGTAGTATCTTATGGCAGCCGACTTGCAAATATTGATTGCTGTTATCAATTACTGTCCATCTGTCGTCTATTTTCTCGCCCTTGACTGATTCCTGCTGTTGTAGCTTGCGCCAAATCAGCAAAGCCGATGCAATGGATAACCTGACATTCTTTGAGGTCTCAATCTCATTCCCGACAATCCGCAGATAATCAAAATCACATTCTGGAATAGAACAGTCAAGATAATTCCCTGTATGGTTTTTCCATTTCTTCAAATGGTCTTTCCAGTCTTTGACTTTTGCCTGTTCTGCAATTTTCTTTGCGTCTAGCTTGGATTTGACGTATGCCAGATATTTTTCGGGTATTTTGAAGTTGTTAATAGTATCTGAAAGCGTCTCAAACAGCTTTGTAAACGGCTTTGTACTGACTTCAAATTCTTTTGCATAATCAATAAATATTGATAGCCAATGTTTTGCCGTTTGTGCGTAATTTTCAGCTAATCCCTTAGCTCTGACGGCTCTATTCAAAAGCTCTTCAGCCTGTTGCAGATAATAGGTGAGGTTCTGAATATTATCTGTCGTGACTGTATAATTCCCATAGCCACTTCTTGACGTTGCCGCCGGAAATATTTTGAAGTGATGCGGAATAGCCGAGCGCACAATAGATTTATGCCCTGACGTACTGCTGGAATAGCTGTTTTCCGTGAACAGGATAACTCCAGGCTTTACAATTTTAGCTATCTCAAAATGATGTCCATAGCTGAATATAGTGTTCCCCTCAAAAAATAGCCTGCTTGCTTTCCCTTCCGGTTGAATCTGATTTGACCAGTAGTGAGCGACTTCATCATGGTTCCTAAGTACAGTTTTCATTTTAAAGTTCCTTTGTTGTTTGTTGGTTCACTACTGTTTCTAATGGAACCCACCCGCCTTCTATTCTTTTTTGCAATTTTTAAGCACAAAATGGGGGTATGGGCGGTACACAAGCAGTGAGTGACATAAAATGAAATCTGTTCAGGTCATGGAAGGGCTGGCTCAAAAAAAAGGGGCAGGCGATGAAGGGGCTTGAACAGGGTTCATTATGTAGGGAGAGTAGAGCATATCCAAGGGAAGAGGGAGCAATTCAAACAATAAAAAAGGCAGCTGGTTAAAGCTGCCATAAATTGATACACAAAAGCCGAGCAAGAGATTCTTAGCTATTCCTCGATAACATCCACTCCCCCCTGCTGACTGTATTCCCACTTGTTGCCACGCTTGATAAATGCAAATTCCCCTGAGACTTTAAATTTACGAGATTCTTCATTCTCCTTGCAGGCTTTGACAATTGCGTCATATTCAATGCAGGTGTGTTCTTCATTATTAATAAGTTTTGTATAGCTATTTTTCTTTTCGATATAAATAATTTTGATGTTTTTGATTATATCAGGTTTAAGTGCTTGCGCTATTGAGTTGCTGAGTCTTCCCATAATAGCGTCCTCCAACACTGTTTCTGGCGGATTTGCCTTGCATCCGGCAAGCAAGATAACTCCGAGAATAAATAAAATCAATAATACGTTATTTCTCATTTTTGCCCCTTGGGTTTATAGTGCTGGTTTACATAATTCACGAGCTTTTCCACTTCATCTATTTTTTCTTTTTCTTGTCTCTCTTTCTGGCGTTCTAATTCTTGTTCCTCATCTGTTCCCGGATAAAATTTACCCATCAAATCTCGTAGTTCTGACTCATCTTGCTTCATGCCTTGTAATTTACGAATTGCCCGATACTTGTCTGCAAAGTCTATTGCTTGTTTTTTAATTGCTTTGTCTGTATCTGAATTTTGGGAATAGTTAAGATTATCGTATTTTTTTACAAAGACCGCTATATCCTCTTTGCAATATCTCAATTCTAGCCCTTTTATAATACCCAATCTAAAGTAGCCGTCAGTAATCAAAAACAACCCCAACAGTAAAATGACTACCAATGAAATACATCCCCAATTAAATTGTTCTTCACTTTTTTTCTCTGGCATTGTATTAGTCGCCATTGGGATATTTAGTTTATGTTGTGCTTCTTTGAAGATAGACGAATCGCATCCCTCGCATTTGGAACACTTCATCGCTTTTTCTTCCGACTCCGTGTTAATTTCTTCTGGAATAATTTCAAGTTTAGCCGTGGTTTTAATCCAATTAATAATAGAAACCATAACTGTTGTTTTTTCTGCAACTTTTTCTTCAGTCTTCGTACTAATTTCATATTCAATGGGAACTGCTAATTTAGCGTTGCATTTATAGCAGGTAGGGGAATCGTCCGGAACAAGACAGTCACATTTGGGGCATTCAATGTATTTCTTGACTGTAAAGTCTTTCCCGCATGAATCACACGTTGCTGTCTGTCCCTTCCAGGAAAGCTCAACATCGAATATTTTACCACAACTCAGGCACTTCGTAATCATAACGTCTTCTCCTCTGATTATTTAAAGCTGATTTTAAAGAATATTTTGAAAGCAGACTGTGATTGGGGCAATAAAGAAAGCATTTCAACCACACCCGCCTTGAAGTACAGCCAAGCATTGCTTTAAAATCCTTGTTTCACCTTTAGTCTGGGTGAAAACAATATTTCTAACTTCGATTTATTATACCAATAAAATCCTTAAAATCAAATATTTAAGGCTATATGCTATTGAGTTAAAATGAATAAATTGGATGGAAACAACAGCGTCTACTAAGAGAATGATATTTGTTAAAGCCACCTAAAGAAATTAGAGTTTATCCCAAGGCACATCATCAACTTGAAGCACCTGTTTTTGTAACTTGTCAGCTTCTTCTGCGAGGCGTATGGTCATGTAATAGAACTCCTCGTCATCAATATTCTTCAATCTGGATGAGCAATTTAGATGAATTAACATGTGTTCCTTGTCCCAATTCAAAGAGAATGTTGGCAGACTCCATAACTCTCGTTTCTCCGTTGCCTCGATAAGCATTTTAACGTCTGAAATTATTCCGATAACTGAAAAAGCCATTAGCCATTCCTCGCCTCTTTTACTTTTCTTAGTGAACATAGATACATTCTGATGACGACCGTCTAAAATTTTAATGTCCAAGTATATTCTTTCATCTTTCCGGTCAGTTTCCTGACTTATGATTCTGTTTGCATTTTTGTAAAGAAATATGGTAAACAGTGTATTCAAATGCTCGTTGTCAAAAAACTCATTGCCATCAAAAAAAATCATATCACTTTCCGACTGCATAGGTACGGTAAGAATATTATTGCACCTGGGGCATTTCCCACGCTGTCCACATCTCGTGGAATCCACGGTCATTTCATTACGGCAAAAAGGGCAACTGAACTTAATGTTCATTTTCAATCGCTCTTGTTTTTAATTATCTATTGCTGTAGTCATTCAACGGAAAGGGCAATCGTTAAAGCTGCCCATAATGGTCTATCGTCTATTCTATGGCTTTTTTCTAGCTTCTTTTCTAGCTTCTTTTCTAGCTTGTTTGAAGGCTCTATCAAGTGCTTTATCAGTCCAGTCACGGTGTTTTTTACCCTGTTCGTTTTCATTACCATTCCCTTTCTTGGTTTGCCCCCAATTGTTCTTTCCGGGTTCAACTAATTCATATCCCCAATCCAAACAATCTTTCATAACCTTTCCCCTTTTAATTGACTTATAATTCTCTATTCCATAAAGCATTATAATTATATATTATCTACAGTTTGCTCAGCCCCCAACAGTAATCTTTGTAACACAGCATCAAAGTTGACAGTGACTACGTTTTCTGTTCTAATACATTCTTTTCGACTCCTGTTTGTAATACGACAACTTTCGATGGAAGGCGCAATGCCGTCTAATTTAAGCATAAGAATGGCAACCATTAAAGCTGCATACTGTCATAGAACTCGTTATAACTATTTCATCTAACAAATGCGTTAGGCCAATCGAAACGAAATCTTCCATTATAGAAAGTTTTTTCCAACCAGTCTAGGTCTTCCTCCCAGTCGTCAATCGCCTGTTGATAATCTGCATTATTTCTTTGGGCATTACAGGCAAAAGAGGCAATAGAGTCAGCCATTTTCTTGAGCCTCATACCTGAGTTGGGCGTACCCCATTCAGCCATATATTCAAGAGAAATAACATTGTTTAATTCAGTCTTAAAGACTTTGGTTAGTATACTGTGCCGCTCCTCACGAGTTTTTCCCTTGGTTACGCCTACATTATATCCATTATTACCAAGAACTCCTTCTTTAGGCCATGTTCCCTCATCTATTATAGTAAGTCTAACCAAAGATTTAACGATATGAGTAGTCGGCCAGTCAACAAAGTTTTTATTAAGATATTCAAAGACAGGATGTCCTTCCGCAAATTTCATGAGAACGTCTTTGTTGTCATACGGGTCTTTCCCTGCTAATCTACTCAAA
The DNA here is from genome assembly GCA_903831825.1 of uncultured Lentisphaeria bacterium. Taxonomy (GTDB): domain Bacteria; phylum Verrucomicrobiota; class Lentisphaeria; order Victivallales; family Victivallaceae; genus CAIPAT01. The sequence continues at coordinate 10,424 of CAIKZE010000495.1, forward strand.
AACATCTCTTGAGAATATACAAAAAGGGTCTTCCGAAATCTAAGGTTAATCTGCGCTTCTAAAATACTCTGCTCCCACTCTCTGCCAACAATAAGAATATCAGCATTTTCGTCTGGAATGTATACAACGTCTATTCCTTTTTCAGCAAGAAAATCATCAAATTCTTTTTTTTCGTATGGCATTTGCCCTGTCGTTATAACGCAATTTTGCGGAGATAGTTCCAGTTTCTTGACAGCTATTTCAATTATCTTATTTTTTAGCCATTGTCCATGACAGGAATTTTGATTCCTGTCACATTTGCAATTTATTATTATTCCCTTGCCCTGAGATACCCAGTCCGAAGCAACTCCGATTAAACCACTGCTGAAATCTTTGTTTTCTACCTTGTTCAAATATTTCTTGGTATATTCCAAATCCAGCAGAAACAGAGCTTCTTCTGGACAAATAGCAACCTTTTCGGCAAACCATTCAGGTTCTGGAAATTGAACATTAGTATAAAGCACGTTGTCGGCATCAGGGATGTCGTCTTTTGTGTTTAACTCAACCAGCTTCCACATGTTACTTGGTGTTGCCTCGTTGGTTTGACGGGTTATATCTGGAGGTGTGAACTGTTTAATCGCCTTAGTTTTGGTGGATGTTGTGGCAATGTCTAATGGCTGGATTTCACGCTTGAATTGTTTTTGAAAATCTTCTTTCGTATTATTGTTTTGTTCCCAACCTACTCGAAAATCTGATTCATGTTTAATTTCTATCACGTCATTATTGGCAGGATATATCGTGTTATTAGACTTAAGGGTATCAAACACATCAATCATGCTATAGTGTTCACTCCATACCCATATCAACTCTCCAACCTTCATGCAAGTTACTTTCAGTTCGACATAACGTTCAACCTTATTCTTGATTTTTCTTTGAATCCGTACAAACAGACCTGTCTTTTGAGACTCCTTCTCAAAACTGGGGGCAGGGAGTCGGAGAATTGAAGAAGGTTCAGGAACAATAATTTTTATACCATAAGTTCTATCAACACTTCCATCTTTTGTCTTATAGCAGTCTTTTACTTTCAAACGAAGAACTCCAAACATTTTTTCACCTACCATTTCATTGCTGTGTACTCTAATAATATTATTTTATATTGTGTTTTTCTTGACTGAAATCACTAAAATCTCAAGATATTTCTGAAAGTCTGGCTAAAATTTTCAGAATATATTAGAACTGACACAATGGGCATAAAAACGAGTGAGGCTTTACCATCCTGTTTCAGATTCTCACGATGCCACAATTCTTTTGTATTCGACTTTGAATTCGTCATCAGTCAAAATTCCGGCAGAGTATTCCCGTTTTAACAAGTTTATTTTGTCGGTCTTTGAGGATGTTTGTGTTTTTGCAGGAGTTTCATCTTCTGATTTCCTCATTAGCTTCTGGGAGGCAATCGTTATTTTAGCCGGAGTTTTCACTATTTGTTTCCCCCATTTTAATTCCCCTTTTAGTTTCTTTGCGATGTCTTCAACGCTCATTTTGCATGGGAATATTTCCAGATACTTCTTGAAGAACTCTTCCGTTTCGGAAGAACCCTTGTTTGGAGTTATGGTTTTGTATGATGGATATTTTTTGAGCAGTTTGAGATACTCAACCAGCGCATAATAATCACATTCATCCTCGTCGCTCTCAAGGTAAACCTTTTGTGGATACCTTTTCCGCATAACGTTGAAGTGACCTATTTCGTGAAAGAAGTTTACCTCAAGAGGTATATTCCTTTGGGGGTCTTTTATTCTGTTTATGCACAGGTTTATCTTTCTTCCGGTCTTTATCGAAGCTCCTTCTACAAGGATGGCATACGTCCAAACGTCCTTTTTGAAGAACCTTTCAGCCATCTCCTCATTTTTCAACATTTCCGTGTTGGTATTGTCGCACAGGCTGTCAAGCAATGTAGGATAGACTGCAATCTCAGGAATTGTTGAAGTGTCGTCCTCCGGAGCCTCTGAAACTAGAAAGGCAATCCATGCTTTCCATTTAACGATTTCAGCGTCGTTCATGTGGTGGAATTTTAATAGCATTAATTATTCCCAGGTTTGTTTGATAAGCTTTTGAAAGCTAATACATTTGTTTGAGACGTATTTCATGCCATCCACCACGACAGTATAATCGTAAAATAGCTCAACATTCTTTGCTTCTTCTATTGTTTCTGCCGTTCCCCATTCAACCTCAAGTCCGGCATTCAGTGCCTGTATGAAGGTTTCATTGGAATCTTTGATACTACCGATACATAATACTTTCACGATAAAATCCATCCTGAAATTAACATTGTTTCAACTCTTCTCTTTGTTCCAGAAATATTCTTCTGCTACAATTGAAAGCTGTGGTACAATTCTCAGAACGCAGACTTGTGATTGGAGCAATAAAAAAGGGTGCTCAAATCACACCCTATCTAAGGTACAGCCAAGCACCCGAACAAAGAATGTGAAAGAGCACCCAAGGGCACTCTTCCAGCATTGTTTCTTTGTTCTTAAAATTTGGCTGTTTTTTAGATAGAAACGTCTGCTGAAAGTCAATAAAGACTCTCTTTAATTTTAATTGTTGTTTTAGTCCAGTTAAAAATCCCTCATTGTTTAGTTTATGGAAAAGCAATATTTCTAACTTCCTTTTATTATATCAATAAAGTATTTGAAAGCAAATCTTTTTGGCGGCATATTTCAAATTATCAGTTAAAGCATTCTGAAAAAAGAGGGCAGTCCTTAAAACTGTCCTCTGCTATGGTTCTCGCAATAAAGGTACTTATTTCTAGTTCGCCTGATGATTATTGTTCCAGTCATACCAAAGCATCCCCCAGAATATCTCCGTCTTGCCCCAGTTTTCGTTATTCTTGTCCACCGGTGAAACGTGTCCGTCCAGCATCAACATATTAGCTCTTTCTGAATGTCTCAAGTGTACGGCTCGTGCGTCACCGTTTTCAACGTTGGTGATATAATAAGTCTGTTCAAGCATCCCATTAACAAAATTCGCCCCATAGGCAATGCTGTCCATCAACAGTGGAACCTTGCTGGACTGGTTTCTAGCATATTGGAGTAACTGCGGGAGTTTCCAACATTTAAGTCCAGCATTAAGCTCTTCTTCAAAAATACGACTATTGCCCCCATATGTTATGCTACTGCCATTGAGCGCAACGCCTTTATACTTGAACGGAGCCCATGACGGGCATAAGAACATATCCATATTTTTGACATAACCAAGATATGTCAGAAGCTCTACCCAAGTAGCATAGGTATTGGGAGTACCGCCAACGAAGCTCTGAATAGAATGCCTCTGGAGAAGCATCTCTTTATTATCGTTAACGTAGTTGGTGATAACCAGACCTAATTGCTTGAGATTATTGGTACAGGTTATTGCTCTACTTTTTTCCCGTGCTTTATTGAGTGCTGGCAGCAACATTCCTGCCAAGATTGCGATGATGGAAATCACTACGAGGAGTTCTATGAGTGTAAAACTCAACTGATTATAACTTTTATTCATCTTTCTCATGATTCTTTCCTTTTATACTTTAGTTTGATTCCTTTTGTTTCCCTGAAAAATATTTCTTTAGCTCATAAGCAGGTCTCCTTTTTGTTTTTTATGGACAAATACGAAAATCAACACCCAAATTACTTCTTATGATTTTCATCCGGGCAACTCGCAATTCATAAATAAGACTCACATGGTTTCATATAACTAAATGCGTATGAAAAATGAAATTCTTACAGTCGAAATATAAAATATTAGAAATAAATATAAAAAAGCACCTCTTGATGTAAGAAATAGAATTATCACACGCATAAGTATATAAGTGCTAAAAACTCATGTAAAAATACCGCCACTGTATATAAAACAGGGCTGAGAATGAAGCACCGCTTTAAAAAGACAGTTGAAGTGATTAATTATTATAATAATTAATTTTCATAAGGATAAGTAACTATGGCTTTTACAACAAGAGGAAGTCTTCTTGCGAGGCTTCGCAAGGGGGATGAGATTTCGTGGGAGGATTTTTACAATACTTATAAAACACTTATTTTATTGCGTGGTGGAGACTTTTATCTTACACAGACTGAAAAGGAAGAATTGGTACAACTTGTAACACTCACATTTTTTAATACAAGCAAATATTTTCATTATGACAATACCCAGGGGCGATTCAGAGATTATCTAAAGACAATTATCAATCATAAAGCAATAGATATTAAGCGCAAACGCCACAATAACGAAGTACTGTGGATGAGCACTAGGAATGGCCGGATTTTGAGCATTTAAAATGGCCGGAAAACGGTCGTTTTGTGCCGAGTGCGCAAAATACTGGCCGGTTGCCTGATAACAGGCAATCGGAAACATAGTTTTTGGCGTGTGTAAAGA
>CAIKZE010000496.1 GCA_903831825.1 uncultured Lentisphaeria bacterium
AAGGCGACTAAGGCTGAGTTAAAAAAACTAGCCGTGATCCACAACGATACGCTTGGAAAGTGGAACTACACCATCATGCCAAGAGCAGAGGGAGCCGGGCAGTAGAAAATGTGATTTTGTTTTTGTGTCGATCCTTAGTTCGGTATCGCTGCCGGCCGCACCGGCCGCAATACATCCGAAGTGGTCACTGGATCCGACATACGACAGCCAGTAATCTCCGCCGCAGCGCGGATGTCCCAACTGATTCTTACAGCCGCCGGACTCAAAATTGAATTGCAGAATGACTCCTTCGGGAGTATGCCGCGGCAATTCATAAACCCAGTCCGCCAGCGGCGCCGGCTGTGGCATATAGAGCCAACTGATTAATTCCGCGGAAGGCGAGGCGTCGCGCATGCCCTGCCGCATTGCACTCAAGCTCCGGCGCAGGATTTCCCAATGCGGCAATGTGCCGCAACGCGGACAAGGTATTGCGCTATTGTCAGTCGCGCTGACCCGGCTCAAGCAGGTGGTTTCCCGTTCGCCGTGACTGATGTTTAGAATACCGCCCAACCCGGGAACTTGCTTGAACAGCCAATTTGTTGATTCATACAAATACTGCGTTGCTGTATCTGAACTTGGGCAGAAACAATATTTATCCCAGCCCCAGGGACCCTGTAATTCCGGATACTTTTCCAGCAGCGGATCGCCGGGCAGCCAACCGGCCGGTTCGATGCAGAATGCCCAGGTTTTAATGCCGTAGCGCAGGCACTTGGCTACTGTCCCGCGCAATTTTTCAAGCCGCTTTTCCGCATCCGGTTTCAGTCCGGCAATCGAAGTTTTGCACAAGTCGCGGAAGACAATCGTCAGCCAGAGACCGTTCACGCCCTCATGCGCCAGGCGGTTTAAATATTCATCCGGATAGTAGTCAATCTCATCCATAAGTTCATCACGATTGAACGGAGGCCGCTTGATCGGTCCGAAAAAACAACGTGAAATCCGGTTTCGCAACCATGATTTATGTTCGGTAACGCCAAACGGCAAAGCAGGCGTTTTAGCTCCAAGCAGCATTTCCTCGAAACAATAAATTCCGCGGCGGATACCTTCAGAGTCGCCGGACAGAATATTTATTCCCTTTCTTGTAATTTCCAGCCGGAAACTTTCTGCTTCCGGCATATCGGCATGGCAGCAGAGAACAGGGATACCGCCGCAACGATAAATGTTGCCCGTCTTGAGGAATTTCATTAAATCAGCATTCGCGGTTTCCAGAACACCTGCCGGGTCAGGGAATTTAAAACCAGGCTCTGCTCCTTTACTTAAATCAAGACTGCCGACATCTGATGAAAATGGCGGAGCCCAGTGAATATGGAAATCAGCCGGTTTATGCAAGTCGTTTACAAATCCCCAATTTTCGCGGCCCGGCGGGAATGGTATTTTATTCTCAAGACACATATTCAGCCATATTGATTATATTGTTTGATTCGCTGATTAATACACTTTGTATCAAACATTATATATCATAAAAGCAATATTGTCAATATGATCATTAATATATTCTTAATTATTAATATATTCGAAATAAATGAATATATCAATTGTCATTACGGATAATCTTATTATTGAAGTTTGAGGATATTACCGGCAAGATATGTAAAGTCCAGATGCAATTTAGAGGCGTTCAGGTTTAAGCGTATCGCGTACAATTAAATCTGAATGAATTTTAATGACATACAGGCCGCGATAAGCTTTCAGCCAGGAATTGTCGCAAACCATCTGTCCGAATAGTTGTCCGATCTTTTTTCTTGGCACAGCCAGCGTTGTAAGATTATATGAACGGTACATCGGGTGGTCATCAAAGGAAATCATCCGGTAATCTTTTCCTGCTTGTAATTTCTTTATCCTGGCATAGTCAATAAACTGTGCGGCAACAACGTTATTTACCGCAACCACCACCGATTCCGGGCCATGTTGCGTGACAAAATCTAAAATGGATTGTCCGTCATTTGTTGTAAAGTTAAGAGGACAGGGAATATCTCCCCTGGTCAATGCCTGCTTAAGCCCTTCGTATCGCTGTACAGCCCAAAATGCAGGGACCTCCGCATTGAGCATAACAATATTCCGGTAACCATTCTTTTTCAATAGTTTTCCAACAAATAATCCATCGCCAAAGGTGTCCATTGAAATATACGAAACCATATCCATCAGCAACGGTTCCCCGCTGCGATTTAACATAAAAACCGGAATAGATAAATTTTGCAGCAAGTCGCTGTTGTCATTCATAAAATAGAAATCTTCCTGATCGGGAAAAATTACCAAAGCGCACATGTTTTGAAGTTCGATTTCGCGAAGCAAATCAGCATATGTCTCCCGCCCCTCACTGCTGGTAGGAAGATTTTTGTAAACAATAGAGTAACCTTTGGGCTCAATCACTTCGGCTAAACCGTCAAATGAATTCTGATCCCAATGTATCCAGTGTGGAGTCATTGAATATAATACGCAAACCTGCCGGCTGGTTTCATTAAGCAGCCGCCGCACCAGGCTCAGGTCCAGATTGGCGGATACTGATGTGCCGAAACGCTTTTTCCGGATTACCAACCCGTGTTTTTCCAACGCACTTACCGCCCGGTGCGCGTTATTAAGGTCAGTTCCGAAGTCTTCAGCCAATTGCTTTTCAAATGGCAACAATTCACCTTGTTTAAAGATTCCGTCAGCCATCTTTTGCAATAGACAGTTAAAAATTTTTTCAATTTGCTTGTTCATATCTTAAACCATAATGCAGAAATCTGAAATGTGTAAATTTTAGTCAGCATCTCAAGTTGGACACCTGATCTCCTGAGTTCATTTTTATCCGGCATCTTTCCGTAATTCCAGATTGGGAGATCTGCCTTAATCTCCGGAATTTTTAAGTGTTTTAATGGGGAGGGAACTCCATACCTCCCACCGGTCTGCCTGTCCGGCCATTCCCTAAAAATGGTGCTTCCGGGCAGAGTCTGTCGCCATTTTACCAGACAACTCTATTTTATCCTCACCCACGACAATTGCAATATTGCATTGCTAAAATCTACAATGTTTCTCTGGCTTCTTACTCTTTTTTTGTATATTTTTTAAGACAGGTATTGACAGAATGTCATGTTAGAGCCTGTCCGTAAAACTGCGATTTGTGTCAGACGTGTTTAAGCTTGCCGCGATGAATTCAAAAATGTGCGAGTTACGGCTATAATTTGAGCAGAAGTCCATTTGCCAGGCTCATTTGAGTGTGGCGTCACCGTTTTCGTTGACATTTTTACTATATATGTAGGGAAAATTGAAAATGGAAAATGAAAAAACAAAATTGTGATATCCTAAAACGGGTCTCCAGACTCTCGGCAATGTTTTGCAACACAGGTAGCGCGGCCGGACAAGCCCCGCGACTCCGACTGGCGCAACGCTTCGGTAGTTTATGATTCCAGTACCCGGAAAGTTGTTCCGGTCAGAGTCGAATACGATGTTGCCGCCACTCAGGAAAAAATCCGCCAAGCCGGACTGCCCGCAGTGTTAGCCGAGCGCCTCTCCCGAGGCTGCTGATTTTTCTATTGATTCTAAAATACGTTCCTTTAACTCAGCATTAATACCAGTGGTTCGTGAAAATCTACTGTTTCGGTATATTCAATTCTCAACAGACCGCCATCCAAGTTACACGTTAAGTTATTAAGGAGACTCCATCTGCCTGAAGGATTCAACCGTTTTATGGTACGGGGAATTCTGTCGAATTCCATAGTGAAAACAGTTTTATCCCAAGGGTCAAGGGACAGGTTAAACACACCGGCAATAGTATAATTGCTACAGTCTTTCCGCCAGCACATAGGATATGCGCCGTTTTCCGGCTTAACCAGAAGATCTGGCTTACCCCGGCTCAGCCAGACGACAATGTTGTGGAATTGTTCCAGTCTGTACGGATTGAAAAACCCGCCGGCTGCATCTGTGGTTTCAAGCACTGTAATTACCACTCTGCCGCCTAAAGCATTTTCAAAAGAAAAAAACATCGGATTCTGCCTCTGTGCATCAGCATCGACCAGCGCACTGATAATTTCCGTTCCGGGCATAAGCCGAATTTTGCTGACAGACGGATTAAGATCGCGCCCCCAAAGCATAGTCATAAATTTTTTGTCATAACCGCCGAATTTCGGATTGAAATATTCTTCCGCACTAAAAGGCCCAATGCTGTAGAGTCTTTGCGGTTTCTCAATCGACTCCACCCCGATTTCTCCGGCAAAACCGCGTTCAATTAAGACTCCGGCAGCGACTGCGTCCAGGAAAATTCCTTTTGACAACATAGATTTTATCGTTTCATCAGGATAGGCCCGTATTGTCTGCCCGAAAGCGAAGGTTACACTTGAAGCATTGAAATCATTGGCAATTCCCAAACGCTCTACTGCCAGCGCGCCGGAACCGCCATCTTCCGTAAGTTCGCGGTAACAGGCCTTTTCTGGCAGCTTTTTACAATAACTGCTCTTTTCATCATGCAGTAATCTTACTCCCTTGAAACGGCCTTCGTTGAGCATATATTGGGCTAATGTATTTAAAAACGGTTTTTTGTCAGCCAGCATTTTACCATAGGATTGGATCAGTTCCATCGAAGTTCCCATATGGTCAAATAGATTCATGGTAACGGCGGGGCTGCCATAGGCGAAAGAGATTGCCATCTGCAAAAAAGTTATTATTGAAGATTTTGAATACTGGGTAAAAGCGAAATTTTCAACCTCCGTCTGTTCAATACTATGCTCCGGCATGCAATAACGGGTAACTTTTATTGAATGCGGACAATAGGATAGATCCCGCAAGTTGGATTCGCTGTAGTTGCCCATGGGCGGTCTGCTGTAAAGCGGCCTTCCGTCCGCCAGCGCATTGGCAAATTCATGCCACTTGCGGCCTTCAAGACAATGATTTTCCGGTCCGCTGGACATAAGCCCCATACAAGTTTCCGGAGATACGGCGTGAACGGTTTTCGCCAGCATAGAGACGGTATTGATCATGATTTGTCCCTGCATGTCAAGAAACAGTTTACGCCACGGATGAGGTTCTCCCGGCGCAGTTATTGCACTGACCAGTTGCTCCCTGCTGATTTTTTGTCCGACAAGATTAGAGAAATGCCGCATGTGAAGTTCGCAAAAACATCCGAAACTAACAGGCCCGTGGTTGAAGGTCCGGATGTCATCTTCCACCCACATTACTTGCGGTTTTGTTTCCGCGTAAATTTTCCATGCTTCAACGGTATTCCGTCGCCAAACCCCGGAGAGTGAACATGCGCAGCAGCTACATTCCATTCCATCAGCCCCAACTACTGTAATGATTCCCGGTAGTTGTGTTCCGGCATTCCGGCCCTGGTCTCTATGTCCGTGAGTAATCCATGGATTCAATGAATACACAATACCCAGCTTTCCCATCTCCGTTTTTACTTTGAGCAGTTTGGGCTGATAGGCCTTCAGCCAGTCCAGTGAGATTTGTCCATGAGAAAACTCTTCCGTATCCACTTTTACAATCAATTCGTCCACTTTATATTCCGGGAGTTTGCTGATCAGTTCCTTGAGATTCTCTTCAAAACTCCACAACGGCAGAGTGCGCCGGAGAGAATACCATGCCCCAACTCTATTGTTTTTACTCATATTAATGATTTTCCGTATTAAAAAATTTGAAACCATTGCCGTGATTTTTCAAGTCAAAGTCTTACCGGAAGCCTGTAAGGAAACATGGAACAGTATTGCATCAATCGGCCATTCCAATCAGGCGTTTGAAGTTACCGGAAAACACGGCTTCAAGTTCCCGGTCAGTCAAATGTTCGAAAAATACCGCCTGGAGATTCATGAAAGGATTGCATATCGGGAAATCAGATCCGAAAAGAAACTTGTCCATGCCGGCCGTATCAATACCGTAGCGCAGCATTCCCCATCGGAAGAGGCCGGTTCCGGAAAGGTCAAGATAGGCGTTGGGGATGGCTTTAATGAATTCAAAGCGCGCATTCATTTCCTGGCCGTCGCACGGGTGGGCAATCACGACTTTCAGTTTCGGAAAATTTTTACAGATAGTATTTATTTCATCGAGTCCGGCTGAATGGATATTGACCGGCATTCCAAGCTCCTGAATCAGGTCGTAAATTTTAAACACGCCATCGCCGAGATATGATGGATAGCCCATGAAATATCCGACAAGTTCGCCGACCCACCGGACATTTTCCCGATGGTAAAGCTCTTCAATTTCCCGGCATGATTCTTCGGGACATGACGGGAGAATGTGGATTCCTGGAATGAAAAAATCCGGATACCGGGTTCTGAACTCCAACGCCTCACGGTTGAGAGTTTTGATTTGATCAAATGACGGGGAGGTCAGTTGTTTTGCGACTGAACCGCAACATTTCACGATTCCGGCACGTTTCATTTCAGCGACAAAAATATCGGGAGTTTCTGTTCCCGGAAACCTTGTGAGATTGGTTTCCGGAATTAGAAACGGATGAACATGACAATCAATAATTTCAAAGTCCATGATCTCCATGCTAATGCTCCTGAATGATTGGTTCCTCTCGGCGTGACTAATTCAGCGTATATATATTTCACAACTAATCTCTAAATTTACAAAGTTTATATTCATTACGATTTGGCGGTCCATTGGCGATATCCATCGTCAATTTTCCAGGGGAAAAAATAAAACTTTGTCGAGTAAATCCCCGTTCATTAGTACGACATAAGGCACCAGATTCTTTATCCTCAGCCAAAAGTTCTTTGAGCCATGTTCTCGTTGGAACAGCACCTTGTAACTTAGCCCATTCTTTACGAATACGCTCAACTCGCAACATTGCATCGCTATTTTCCCCTTCGGAGCCTAATCGCCACGACTCCATTTCGGATGACAAGGAGCAATTGGTGGTGAAATTGAGATTGGCGTCACACTGACGGACAATGGTGCGATGACCGCTTCGATCTATTACCGCCATATCGCCTGAACTATCCATCAAATTAAGCTGATAACCGCCACCGCTAGGAATAGACGGCGGTAAAGATTTTATATAATCAATGGCTTCTTTAACCTTGCGGCATTGGCGTAATACAACAAAGGGTAGAAAAAGATATGGCAACCCTTGCCATTCCCACGGCTGTAATCTTTGACCAGGCGCAGGAAGATTGGATGAGGCTACTGCCAGTCCATGATTATTGATACCACATGGATATGAACATATAGCGGTCATCGCGCCAGAAAGAATGGCGCAGGCAGAGGAGGGATGAGTTTCCTCCATATAGTAAAAATCCTCTGCGCCCAAATCCAAATTTTGCCCGACCAATCCCCCCTCATCACTGTAGCGAATCGCCACACTGCTGCACCAGTTGCCATTATTAGTCCAGATCACGCCATAATTATTCATCAACAGCAGTTTTTCCATATCAAGCTGACTACCGTCATGCATACCTTCAATTTGCTCAAGCAGCCACGGAACTGAAAAGCTGAAGCACTCGGAAGCCTTTTTGGCCGCGAAAGCCCATTTGTCGCGGGGCAGCTTATAAGCCGAAGCCATATGTGCTTCCATCCAATCCCACATATGGTGTAAATCTTCGGCCAGAATAATACCCCGCTGACGGCCAATTTCATAATCAGTTCCATGGAGAGACAGCCGGAATACCGGAGTATTCAAAGGGGAAATCTTTGCAACTTTGTAATTCATCGTTAACACCTAATTTATTCAGCAGTCACAGATTTATACATACAAGTTTTTGTATATAGCCAGGGAATATTAAGAACCGTCCGCAACTCCGGATCAAGATAGCGACAATGGTTCAGTCTTTGTGCCGGTGATGTCAGATATAGTTTTTTTATATTGTGATGCCGCCAATACTTTTCTGGTTTCACAAGCACGAAACAACACATTTACGCCAGCCAATATTCGTGAATTCATGTCTGGCGCAATTATTTTCCAGCCGTGACGATGGCTCTGTCTGGTTAAACCCAATCGAGGTTATTTATTTTCCAGTTTGCTCATGGAAAAATCTTTGATTGCAAAATTATTGCCTGCCAGAGAGGAGAATTCAACGTAACAAAGGCTTTTTTCTTTATTCGCTAACGGACCGTTAGCCATAATTTTTCCATTGACATCCACGGAAAAAGTCCATGCGTCAAGATCAATAATGACATCGAACGCCGCCGGCGTGTCTTTAGTCAATACCGCATTGTAGCGAGTGTTTGCATCGGTAATTACATAAATATCGGTTTGGTCATTGGTAAACATCAGGGTCATAATTCCTTCTGATTTGGAATTTTTTACGCCAAAAAAGCTATTCCCCGCACTCTTCATGCCAAGATATTCAAAATGAAACAGATATTTCCCTGATGAGAGCATGAAACAAAAATTCATACATGACGCATCTTTTAATACAATGGCCTTGCCTTTAAACTGTTCGACATTCTCCACCTTGATTGAAGATCCTGCGACAATATTCGCGGGCCTGGATATGACCGGTCCGGCAGTAGGAGGCTGAGTCAGCAGCGGCTTGCCTGCCTCATCATTCGCCAGATCGACTTTTATCGGGTCGAATCCGAAAGTTGCCGTACACGCGCACATGGTTACTCCGACTGCCAAAACAATCTTGCTTAACATAATCAGTTCTCCTTTTTTGCTTAACTACACTATATTTGATTACCTGAGAAAATACAATTTAGTTAAAAACATTTTCACTTTTGGGTTATTTTTATTCTTCAATCAGATACAACGCATTTTCACCTACTTTCATCGGCCGTTCGATTACGCTCACTTTTCCGGCTTTCAGGTTATCCCACATACTGGTCACTTTGGCGGGACGCGGCAATTTAATTTTCTTTATCCCGCTGGAGGAGGCATGAATGGCGACCAGACTCTTATTGAAAAACATTACATCATTTGCATCGTTATAAATGTGCAACCCGCCCCAAGCAGCTATATTTCTGAGCAATTCAGGCGGAACATTGCCGATTGAGCCCATATAGATTCCCTTCCAGCTTCCATGATCTTTAACAGCAAAACCGGCTTTTGTGCTGTTAATAAAATTGCCTAGAACAACTGCTTCCGGGTCATTGACAAAAATTCTAGGCAGACCAGTCTCGTAGCCGGCATTACCGGCGGAACCCATAAAATGTCCTCCCAGATTCCTGGTGACAGGGTGTCCGTTATTTTCGATTTTAACAGTCAGGCTTAAAGCAGGATCAATATTCAGCTTAAACCCTGTAAGCTTTTCAACATTCTCAAGAGAAACGCTGTCAGACACATAGCCGGCGCCGAAGCCGAATACTAAAATATTGCCGTTGCATTTAAGCCTCTCAATGTTTTGAATCTCCTGTGCCGTCAAACCATAGGCCAGCGGAAAGAAAAATACTTTGTACTTGTTTTCGACTAGCGGCAAATCATGCATGATGTACTGGTCTATCGGTACCCCGGCATGGGCGGCGGCAATTACCGGTGAAGTCATTAATTCTTTGGGAATGGCCCCGCGCTGCACATCGGCTTGAATTGTTTTGCTGTAATCGCCGATAAAAATGGCCATTCCGGCAATACTGGAGCGGTCGTATTCGAGGATTTTACCGAATACGCAGTTGGCATTGCCGATTATTGCGGCGATCAGCGGATCATTGAACCAGGCCAGGCCCATATCAAGAGTCCATGACCCGGTTCCGAAGCACATCTGACGCATATATTCGCGCCTTAAAATGCTGATGCTTTTTGTCGGGGAATCGAACAAAAGATTGTTGGCGTAATTGCGCTTTGCCACCGGAAAAACGCGATGGTCCAATTCATTTAGATGGATTTTATTGTGCAGCGTCAAACTGTTCAACAGGCAATTGGTACGTCCTGCCTGTCCAATTTCGCGAGCATCATAACTTGGTCCGCCGGCAGCATTGAAATCTTCACTGTCATACACTTTATAAGTGGCGTGGTCTCCGCAACCTTCGATAATGTCAGGATAATAGGCCAAGGTCATGACCGGACGCGGACCGGCGTTTTTGATCGCATGGCAGAGAGTCAGCAGCAAATCAGCGGTATTCTCCGCGCTGCATTCGCGGTAATCAATCATTCTCGGGTATTTCCCTGGATCAAGCAGATAGCTGGGGGTGGGAGTACTCATTTGATCGAAGTTACGCAATTCAACGCCGGGAATCTGCACAGTTGCAAAAGTGATATTATTGTCATTCCAGGCTTTTCGCAGGCCTTCTTCAGACTTGTATTTGTTTTCGAGAAATTTGCGGAATTTGTTTCGCATTGGGACGCTGAAATCAACGCAATGGATTACTTTGCCGTTATTATCGAAAGAATCGCCAGGCGGATTCCACTGACCGTCGTACCCCCATAACAGCCGATATCCGACAATTGCTTTGCCATACGGCTGCTGCTCTATATGATGACGCATCGCTGTCAGGTAATCGACCATTATTTTGCGGTATTTATCCGATGCCGGGGAGGGAACCAGATGACCGGCCCATCTGGCGCCGCGCATCCGGAATATGTTGTTGCTGTCGCCGGATTGTGCTTCATGCAGTTTCAGCAATTGTTCCAGCTTGCCGAAGTGAAGAACATACATGAGATAGGATGCATCCCAAACGAAATTTCCATCCTGGTCTTTCATGAGTTCGTCCGGATTGTCTTTGCCCCACCAGGTTGGAGGGTAAACGGAATCGACTGAAAGAATCACGGTTGCATCCGGATTCTGGTACAGCGTGTTATAAATGTTTATGTCGAGGTCATTAAAATTGTATTTGTTTTCCGCTTCCCAGTCACCATGCATCGGCGCACAGCCATGGGGGGTCCTGGCAAACAGAACTTTTATGCCTTCAGCCCCCAGATTATCATATTCCAGGTAATCAGTCTGAAAGCTTGAAGCTATTATCGGCGGAATGGGCTTTCCGTTCAGCATAAAGCACATGCCGTTATTATATTTGACCACCTTCAATTCGGCTTCTTTTCTTGCCTTAAGGGTTTCTTTCAGCACATCAATGTCGAATTTGCTGAGTTCCAGAAAGTTCCTGGGTTTAAGGGACTGCGATTTCTGGCGGTATATATACTGCCAGTAAGCATTATCTGCGGCAATTTCCCCGTAATTTTCCAAATATATTCTGACGGTCTGCCAGCGCCGCGCCTGCTGTTCGATCTGATTATGATCAAACCGGATCAAGTCGTCATTGTGGAAATCCAGCAAGACCTTTACCGCATTTTGCGGAACAACCAGCCGGTAATTTCTCTTATCTTTACCGGGAACCGAATCCAACAATTGTTCGGGTATGGCTTTCCTGCCGAATAAATCGCTTGCAGTCATGGCGACCCCCATCCCGGCCATATCCGCCGGAGCTTGCAACGGACTGTTCGATGAATTCGGGGTTAAACTTCTACCGGCACTTTTGCCCGGAAACGGCCAGCTTACTTCAGTTTCAATCCGGTAAACGCACCCCGGCAGCAAATTTTCCAACTCAATCATGGCATAAGGCCAGTCAATGGATTTTTCAAAAACCAACGGCGGTGCGGCGGGAAGTTTTTCGCGGCCAATATCATTTACCAGGATATTATCAAAGCAGATTTTTTGTTCTCCGCCGCTCACCACCAACGCCAGCTCAATCCGGTCGGTGCCGTTCCGCAATTGCATCTGATGGATGGTCTTTTTCCATTCGCCGGCAGTCTGCGGAGTTTTATAGGCCCCGCCGAATCCAGATTGCCGGGAAATACCGTCATTGAAAGCAAGAAAAGCATTATCCCCGTTGCTTTTACCGTTTTCCAACTGCGTAACCATGAAGTAATATTCCGCCTCCGGCCCCACATAATCAGTTTTAAGATCGGCGGATAGCTGCATCCAATGTCCCCGTGATTCGGCAGGAACAGCAAATGGAATACGGTAAACAATAAATCCGCAAGTATCCGGTTTGTCCGCCAGAAGACAGGTTTTACTTAACTGCCCGGGAGAAACAATATTGAATTTCCCGCACGAGCAATTGGTTTCCTGCTTATATTTATATGAAGTCAGACTGGATTCAAAATCTTCCTGTAACAACTTTACCGGAACGACTCCGGACGCAGCGCAGGTCAGCCCCAATATTCCCGAACAAACAGCCAATCTCAAGATGGTTCCTCTTTTCATATACTCTTCCTTCATTCGTGCGTTATCTAATGCAATTTTTACTTCCATTAAGCAGATTTATATTATATTTCACTATTTATGAAGTCCGAAATAGCAATCGTTAAAACTGGTGATAAAGAAAATATCGCCCATATAAGGATTGCGGGTCGTTGAATATGGTCCGGCGGTACTGACGATTGTGCTTTTCGCCGGCACTGCATGACCATCTGCCCATAGCAGATTAACCGCTCCTGAATGTCGCAAGTCAACCGAGCCGCCGCTGCTTGCAAACCAGTATTGTAAATCACTGCATCCCAGAGCAACTGTTGGCGAGAGGATGTTATAAACGTCGGACAGAACAATTGTCGCTGTTGGTTTTTTCAATTGAGTGACCTTGGCCGATGGGGTCCATCCGCCGGAATAGAACATGTCTGATCCAAGTCCGCCGAAATTATACCCGTAATCAGAATAAATCGTATATCCGCCGCTGATAAGTTGATCGCTGGGACGGCTTTTAAAATCATTGGCAAAGAAGCTGTTAAATTTTGGGCAGACGAAAAGAACGCCATTGGGAACGTATTTGCCGCGCAGAAATCTTCCCACCCAGTTAGGCGAAGTTCCGGGGCCACCATCTCCGATATGAATCGGATAGTAATCACAATTGTCGGAAATGTAGTTATTGAAAGCCAGTCCGAATTGCTTTTGATTGTTAACACAGGAGATCGCCCTCGCTTTGTCACGGGCGATGTTCAGCGCCGGCAGCAGCATGGCCGCGAGGATTGCGATGATGGCTATCACAACCAGGAGTTCAATGAGTGTAAAATTTTTGATGTTTCCGATGGAGCCTGTCATTTTTCGACATTGCATTCTTTTCATAAATAATCTCCTTTTTTTAAGTTTTACGGTTCTACGGTTCTACGGTTCTACGGTCTTTCCGTTATACTGTCATACGGTTTTGCCGTTTTACGCTTCTCCCTTAACACTGCCCTCGTTTAAGTCCTTATATGTACGATGGGGGCGACAATATGCTGACAAGGCGTAATAACCAAGGACTCCTCCACTAATAAAGAAACAACACTATCCATGTCGTGTTCAACCGAAGAAATGGGAAACGGATAAAATTGGACAGATGGAATATTATTGAACCCGGCCACCAGCATATCCTTTCCCACTTCGAATCCATTTCTAGTCAGAAAATTAGCTCCTCCAATTGCCATATAGTCATTCATAAAATACAGTGCGTTTACCTTCGGAAGCGTTTTAACTATTTCAGACGCACCTTTCCAGCCATTGGCGATGAGAGTAGCCGCAAAATCAGTATTGCAAAGATCAACAGCATCTGTTACGAAAGTATAACGCTCAACAATCTGTTCAAATGTCAGTTCCGGAAATAACCGTTGCAGCGCAATAGCCCGCGAATTATCCGCGCTCAATTGATTGCCGGGACAAACTAGTCGGAAATTACGGCCCTCATTCAGGAAAAAACGAAAAATGGACATTACGCCAACGACGCTGTCAACACTAACATACCGTTTTAGGATTTTGCCGAAGCCTACCAGAGAACGCCCACTGTTTTCGATCTCTTTCTCTGCGTCCCAATACCCTACCGGATCGCCGAGAAAAACAAAGTGTTCCACACCCCGGGAAATCAGTTCCCGCACTTTTTCCAGATTAGCTTCTGCTGAATATGTAAAAGTTTTAAAATAGACAGAATAGTCAAGTCGATCAAATTTATTCATCAGCCGAACAATCAATTCGTTATAATGTTCCTCTGACGTAACATAAGCTTCCCCCACCATGATCGCAACAGTATGGGTCTTCTGTCCTTGCATCAATCTATAACCGAAATTAGTGCGGTAACCTAAGTTTTTTGCAATCTGCCGGACACGTTGACGCGTTTCCTGTGGATGAGCACTAGGAATGGCCGGATTTTGAGCATTTAAAATGGCCGGAAAACGGTCGTTTTGTGCCGAGTGCGCAAAATACTGGCCGGTTGCCTGATAACAGGCAATCGGAAACATAGTTTTTGGCGTGTGTAAAGA
>CAIKZE010000497.1 GCA_903831825.1 uncultured Lentisphaeria bacterium
AAGGCGACTAAGGCTGAGTTAAAAAAACTAGCCGTGATCCACAACGATACGCTTGGAAAGTGGAACTACACCATCATGCCAAGAGCAGAGGGAGCCGGGCAGTAGAAAATGTGATTTTGTTTTTGTGTCGATCCTAAGTATCCAAGTGTGCAAACCGTCTTTTCCCAACGTTCAGTTCCATCAAGGTAATTATAATCAAGAGGGTAAAATCCATCGAAGTCGTTGTTGTAAAAGCAGATTATCGTACCAGTGGTTTTTAAATTATTCGAGCAAGACGTCCTTCTTGCGCTATTTCTTGCCTTATTAAGCGCCGGCAGCAACATGGACGCCAAAATTGCAATGATAGCTATCACGACCAGGAGTTCTATGAGCGTGAATTGTGAGCTTTTTTTCATTTTTCTCTCCTAAGTTAAGGGTTATAAAATTATTTCTTTCATGATGCCTGTTTTTATTTCTCCCCTTCCCTCCTGTTTGATTAATATTTCAGGTTTTATATATTCTACAAACGAATTTTTGCCTTTGTTGCAATAATTAAATACAGTTTTCCATATTTTCTGTAAATTAAAACGTATGCTGGAGAATTCATGTCCCGGTATATTTGAATAGCTCTGATCAAAAAGACCAATTTTGTCAAGATTTGAAGTATCAATAGATGCGCTTAGGGCATATTGCAGGAATTGATGGACAAGATAGTCGGAAAGGCCGAAAACCGCAGTCGGGGCATTTTCTGCAAATATTTTTTTAAGGACTGTCGGCGTTCTCTCAATATCCCCAATAGATGTATAGATTAATTCTTTGCCGAATTCCATATCAGCCCAAGTTGATGCTTTTTTAAAATATTCCCGCATGAATGGATATGGCGGATTATGATGCCCGACAATCAACACTTTGCCATGGCCCCGTTCTTTCAAATAGCGAAGCGCCATGCCGTAGGCGGCAGGATAGTCATTTAAAACTGCTCTTTCCGGTTTTATCCCATGCCATTCCCAACGGTTTATAAAATAACACGGAAAAGGGGCGCAAGCTTTAAGCAGTTCGTCCAGCTTGAACTGTCTTGCTTCAACGTCAATCAAAAAAGCATCCGGCTCGCGCATAATAATTTTTTTTATGGTATCTTGCCAATCCTTTTCTCCATCAATCACGCCAACAATTGGAATTACGTTTGAATCGGCGGCTTCGGCCAAAAGCGGTTCAAAATAATTTTCGAAGGATTTTTCCTGAACTGTAGTTATCAAGGCAAGCATTTTAGTTGCATTAGTTTTCAAGGCAGGATTTATAAAAGTACCGCTGCGCGCCTTTCGGACTATCATTTTTTTGTCTTCAAGTATATTGTAGGCTTGGTTTACGGCAGTGAAACTGACCTGAAAACGTGATGCCAGTTCGCGCATTCCATACATGCGTGCGCCGGGGGTAAGTTTTCCAGCACGAATTTCCGCCACGATATGATCAGCCACCATTTGCGATTTGGCTGGCGCTGTTGTCAGCAATGATTCCATTACTCTTTCCTTTTACATGACAAATCAGTTAGTATCAGTAATTATAAATCAGATAGTATCAGATGTCAACAGCAAAAATAATAAAAACAGCAAAAAACAATGAAAATATTTTTCCCAAACAGAAGAATCCCGCACAGCCAACCACACGATGCATAATCACCGGCGCGAGGCGCTTCATTTTTGCAAGGAACGTTATTTTAACCAGGCATGATGCACAAGTATCAGCCTGTCCTTCATCCTTCAGGTTAAAATGACCAGTCCGCATTACATTTGCAATATGAATATGATTATTTTACTGCTCGGGAACCGGCAGGAATACTGCCGGAAAGCTGTAAGGAAATAGCATAGAGAAAATTATATCGAGTTTATTGCCTTGAATGCAACGTATATTTGATTAAAGACGCTGCTTCTTCGACATTATTATGCCTTTTCAGGTAGGGATAAAAAAAATTATTGACTAATTATACTGTTATGAACGTTGGCAAGCCATGGTTAAATACTACAAACTAAAACCTTATTTCTTGTCACAATTTTAAAGACAAAAAGTGTAAAGTTTGCACAAACAAATTCGTTGTAAACACCTCATCTCCGGCAGATGAAGAATGGTGGGCGATGGGGGGCTCGAACCCTCGACCTCTACCGTGTGAAGGTAGCGCTCTAGCCAATTGAGCTAATCGCCCGTTTCAAATGCTTATAAAAATACTTTAAATAGCCTCAAAGACAAATTATCAAAGTTCTTTTTTGTACATTTTTGACACATTTTTGACACATTTTGTGCTTGCTAGTTAAATTAACGCATTTTTACAGCAAGTCAATAGCAAATCAATAGCAAGTCAATCCTTCTTTTTATCTGTTGGCAATGCTCTGTAATGCCCTATCATTGATGAAAGCTTGACGGCTGGCAGAGCGGATAATACGGATAAAAAATATGCGACTTAACATTTTTCAGACTCTGCGCATGGGTAATTAGCCGGTCTTAGGCAACTGTCCGAGAAAAATTTAAAAAATATTTTTGGAAATTTCTAATGCTATAAAACAAAAAGCTCCGGAGATAAACCGGAGCAATCTTCTACTCTAAAAACGTGAAAGCGAAGCCTATTCTTCCTTTATTTTGACAACAGGATACTGTCTTGTGTCAAGCGGTTTTACTTTCAAGGTCGTTTGTTCTTTTTTATAGACAAGGTTATCATTGGCTACTCTTTTGTTTGGGCAAAACAAGAAAAAAACTTTGCCATGCCAGTATATACGAGAAAAAATATGCTAAAGCATTGGCAGTTGTGGATGAGCACTAGGAATGGCCGGATTTTGAGCATTTAAAATGGCCGGAAAACGGTCGTTTTGTGCCGAGTGCGCAAAATACTGGCCGGTTGCCTGATAACAGGCAATCGGAAACATAGTTTTTGGCGTGTGTAAAGA
>CAIKZE010000498.1 GCA_903831825.1 uncultured Lentisphaeria bacterium
GGCATTGCAAAACTATCGGGAATTTCAGGAACTGTGCAAAACCTTGATTGATTATTCGCTGGAGCTGGCTAATTTAACTGACAAAGAGAATGGTTCTTGACTGTTGAGAACTCGGTACTCTCAAGAACAGGTACACAGCTATTATATTAAAGGGTCTTCTCTATAATTTATGGGTTTTAAAAACGAATATCCAATATTCCGTCCCGCAAGGCGGGATCCCGCGGATGCGGGAAATATCCAACAGATGAATGAAAGGCAAAATACAAAAGACAGTCATTCAAGAGCATAGATACTATCGGGAAAATCGGTATTTTTTTTACCTTGAGTATTGGATATTCCTTGTTGGATATTGGATATTCAAATTATTGGGCGTTAAAAACGGATACGATTATTCATCCGGGAAACGCCCGCGAATTCAGGAGAAGAAACAAAAAAATGGATTGCTCAACTGCGGAACACAGGGAATATGGCATCTTATAACAGGCGGACTTTGACCGCAATAATTTTCATGCTGACGGCGGCAACGCTGTCCGGCGTTGTATTTACCGCTCTGTTGCGCGAAAAAATACCGGCAATTACCTTGGCGCAAATCAAAAATGCGCAGCGTAAATATGAACAGAAGTTGGCCGCCGAATGGCTTCAGGCAGTAGAGAAAGACGACCGGCGGAAGGCGCTTTATACTGCCTCTTTGCTGATTGTTCCTGAAGAGCCGATACCGATGCCGGGGGCGGATGCGTTGAAATTCAGCAAACAGGAAGGACTTCTGCCTCTGCTTTTATCTCCCTCTTTTTCCAAGATCGACTATTTCAGATGGCGGGATGCTTTGATGCTGAAACATATCGCGGCGCTAATCACCAAAACCCCTTTTCAGGTTGAGGAAATCTTGCGCTTTGTCTGGGCTGTAAAAGCCGCTCCGTCCGATACCGGCAGGCTTTCCAGTCTGCTCGAAAATGGCTGCCCGGATATTTATGCCCGCGCCAGACTTTTCTGCGGACTGGCGGAACAGGCGGACTTTGACGCTAAAATTGTCCTGCTGACGGATGCCCAAGGCGCTCCGGCGTATATTCTGATAGCGGTTTCCAAAGAACAGCAACATTGGATCGTGGATCTGACCGGCAGAAAAATTTATAAGGATAGCGACATCAATTCTTTTATGCCGCCCGGCGACTGGCCGGATGAACTGAAAAACGCGTTCTTCAGGCAGAAATTAATGCTGCAACCTTCTGAATTTCAAGATTTCAGGCCTGAAAACCAGATCTTAAGCAATAAACTGGCGAAGCTTGTTCCTGCCTGCGGCATCCCGGTTTTCGGACGTGACCCGGAAATGCTCCTGGCTGAATTTTCAAAAAGCAGCAGCTATGGCAATCCGGACAAATATTATTACTGGGAGGAATCCTTCAGCGCGGTCAAGCATCTGCCGGAAGCCGCGAAACGGATAATTAACCGGCCGCCGGTTCGCGGGTACGGTCCGCTTCAAACGGAGAAAAAGACGGCGCAATAAAGACATTTTCTTTTGCGTTTGTCATTAGCGGCTATATAATAGCAGTGGTAATTAATTGATGTTAAATCTGCTGTTAAAGTACGGAATTGTGAACTGGTTTCAGGATGGCTTGTCCGGCGGGAGGGTTATGCTCCGTCATAACCGTGTTTGACGGTTCCCGCGGTAGCGGGAAGAGGAACGGTTGTCACAGAGAACAACCCTCCATAAAACCCAATCAGCAATAATGCGAAGGAGAGGATACTCATGTTGCATAAATTAATCTTAATTATACCGTTTATGACCATGATTGCATGGTCTGCCGCCGCTGCCGGAGAAGATTTCAAGCAGCTTTATGCCTATGCCCGGCAGAAACTGCAATCCGGTGATTATCCGGCGGCGGGCATTGAACTTAATAAAGCGTTAAACGCCGCCCAGCTTTCGTCTGAAGAAGTGGCCGTGTTGTTTGATCTTTCCTATGCTTCCCTGAAAATGTCCAAACTTGATGAATCGTTGAAATACCTGGAGCAGATTACGGATATTCCGGACCTTACCGATAATGATCGGGACCGGGTGTACCTCCAGATGGCGGATGTCCATGTCGCCGCCCAAAAATACGATGAGGCCGTTGAAGACTGCAAGGAAGGTCTCGGCAAGACAACCGCAAATCTCGACAAATACCGGTTATTGATGAAAGCCGCCCATGCCATGAACGCTAAAAAAGACTATTCCGCGGCATTGGATTATGCGCGGCAGGCGCTGGAATTGTGTCAGGACAATGCTCAAAACCAGCTTGCGACAAAAAGAGCGCTGGTAGGGATTTACAATGTGCAGGAGGATTATCCCGGAGTTACTGAAGTTTTTACCCGGCAGGAACTCGACGCGATGCCGGCTGACATCAAAAAAAGTGTTTATCCGGCGATTGTCAGCGCCTATCTGAAAGTTGCCAGGAGCAGGCAGGCGGACAAGGATTACGGCAAGGCAATAGAGATTTACGATCTGCTTGAAAAGGACAAAAGCGTCAAGCCGGAACAGCGAGCCGAAGCCTACCTGGGAGAAGCGAATGCCTTAAAGATGCAAAAGAAATATTCCGAAGCCATTAAAAACTATAATGTTGTCCTGAGCTTCCAGGAAGCCAAACCGGATCACAAGAAAATAGCACAGAAAGAGCTTGACCAGCTCCAGAGCCTGCTCCCCAAGCCGCAACCCGATAATAAGACAAAGTAATTAGCCTACAATATTATTCCGGCGGGATATAACGTTTATAGAAAACCGATCAAATACACCTGCGCCTCCGAATGTTCTGTGGACAAAGAAGGATTTGGAAAGTATGCAAGTTTCGCCGAAACTGGCAAGCAAGGCGGTTTTGGCAAAACCGCCATACTCAGCAGTCAACGAAGTCGAACAATCCGCGTCCGTTGCTACTATAAACGTTTGATGCCTCCGGCATTGGTTTTAGCAACTCTTCCGCGTTGTTTTGCTTTACCCTGTTTCCGGCGTAATCCAAAGCGGCGCAGGGGGCGCCGCAATCATAAAAAAGAAATGGTAAAAAAATTGCATTTAACTTCTTTGTTTACAGCTATTAATACAATATCAGGAATCCTTACCTGCGACAGACGCAAAAAGGTATAGTATTTTTTGCAATGCGTTTATTTGAGAGCTGGTTGTGACTTTTTTTCATAAATTTGAACTGAGCCGCTGTCGCGGCAGATGAAATCTTATCTTGATGAGTAGCCAAACTGGCAAAAGAAGTGTCCTTTTCCTTATACGCCACCATGACGGGTGGTGAAAGAATAAACTTTACATAAGGAAAAGGCACCAATGA
>CAIKZE010000499.1 GCA_903831825.1 uncultured Lentisphaeria bacterium
GGGAATTAACGGTTCCACGCGACCCCAAAACTCATCCGAAACTTCCCATGATTTTATCTTTGCCATTATGTACTTCCTTTTAGAAGAATAAAATGACACAAATTTTTAATATTTCAACTGTTATTTACGGATAAGCTCTTAGTCCCCACCGGCCTGTACTTTTCCGGTAGTTGTTCATGTGCAGCGCCAGATCGGCAAGAGTATCCGACTGCACGTTCTCCGGAATCTGCAGCTGCCGGTAAATCTCCTGAACGTGCGGCAGCCCGGACAGCATGATTATCGCATAGAACATATCGGCGACGGTTTCGAGATTCGCCGGCAGCATGGGCCAGGCTTGAAACTCCGGTTCCCGGTAATGGGAGAAGAAGAGCACATGAATATGCCAGGCCAGGCGCTCCAGCGCCGGGTTGGCCCGAATTAGTTGCGCTGCCGACAGCAACGCCTCGCCGAGCGATGTCTCCAATTTTAACTCGGAACAAGCGTTCCGGATAAAATCGTCCGCCAGAAAAAAAAGTTTGCCCGGCTGAAAATCGCTTTCGGATATATTCCAGGTATTGCTCCAGTGCAAAGGCGGTGTAATGCTCAAAGTTTCAAACACAGCTTTGGATGACATCATAGTATCCTTTCTTTTAGAGTCTGAGTGCTTCTTAATTTAAGGTCAATAGAACTGAAATTCAATCTCAACCATTCTCCCGTTCTTTAAAAATTACTTGGATATTTCCTATTGATTTATGTTTATAAAGCAGTAATTTTATCATATAATTGTGAAATAGGAAAAAACTTACCGGAAACTGTAATGGAATGGAGGGAATTGAAATGTCAACTACGCCGCATAAAAGTACAGGTTCCATAATAGAAATGGAATGTTCAGCTTGTAGGAAGAAGACTGGGCATAAGGTATTGGCGGCCTTCGAAAGCTCTAAAGGCGATGAAATTCTATGGATAGAAAACATCTTTCAGATAATTCAATGCCAGAACTGTGAAGAAATTTCTTTTCGCAGCGAATCATTTCTCTCAGAAAATACGGAGCCTGAAATCCAGCTTTACCCGCCCAGAGAATCAAAGTAACGAAAAAGCCTTTTTGTCCACAAAACACACAAAAATACACGAAAAAGAGCATTAAGGTAATGAAGATAAGACATAGAACTCAGCGTATGGCTGTTGTATAACGCAGCTATACGCTGAGTTCTGTTTTTTCTCTGTTTTTCTTTTGTGTCTTTTTTGCGTATTTTGTGGATAAAAAATGTTTTTGGATTTCGCTTTTTTGGCGACTGACGGATAGTCCGGCAGCAATTATCTCGCTGTAAGTTCGCTGGAAATCTGATTTCCAGATAGGGATAATGCGTCGCCTTGAAGCAGTTGCTTCACATCAATACCGTGCTGAACCAAGTGATTTGACAAGTTAAGTTTTATATGGGCGTTTGCGATAATTCTTGCAAAAACGAGCGGAAGCAGATTATCCCTTGCCGCCAGATAGTCAGGATAGCCGTGAACTAATTGCTCGTCGTCGCCATCAAGACAAAAATGAGATGCCTCTATAAATTTATCAATTGCGCTAACGAGCGTCAAATTGCCACTTTTAGTTGCTTCTTTGATAAACGGCTCAAGTCCTTCCCGGGCAGCGAGCCATGACCGGTATGACGCCTTAATCTTAGATGTATTGCCTCTATTGATAGCGACAATAATAGCGTGAAACGATTTGTCCAGCGCTCTGACCCTGCAATAGTTCTTCATAATTTTTTCCCCTTCATTAGCATAAAACTGGCGGGCAGGCATCAAGTTATCATAAAACTTGAATAAAATCTGGAATGTAAATTACCCGCCAACTATCTTCCTCTTGAAATAACCTAACAGCGTTTTCTTGAAATTTCAAATTATATTATCCAGGTCTATGTTAAGGTTATGTTAGATTGTTGCGCGACACCAACGAGGTCGCAGGCATGGCCCATTCATTTTTCCCTATAACCTTGTATTATTCCGTCGGGATATTTAAAGTATGAAGTCGTTTTAAAGATAAAGAAATTCCTTGTAATCATCTTATAGCATTCTATATTTTGAGTTGTTGCTTAAAACATAGGAAGTTATATTGAAATATGGTTGAGAATGACGTGAAAAATAGGTTTAAAAAGCCGCTAATTGTTTTTACCGTATATGCAATTCTAAATGCAGTTATATATTCACTCGGCGGATTTCTGCTTGCTGACGGCTGGAATCGTATTGATAGTAGCTGGTGTAGGGACTTTTTGTATACCATATTCTTCTGGGTGTGGCCTCCAATAATCTGTATAAGCATAATCCATTTATTACTGACAATTGTGAATAAAAAAATTGCAATTGCCTCATTGAAAATCTCATTTTCCTTTGGATTTGCCGGACCATTGCTTCTATACATATTAGTTTCAAAATCACAAGATACTGAAACGGCGATGGCGTATATTGGGTTGGGGATTAGCTACTTTGCTTTTGCGCTCGCTGGTTTTATTATTTCATGCATTGTGATATGGATGTATAAAATGCTGATACCACGGCACTGAGGATGATCTGTGCTTAAATCATAATGTCGTAAACAGTTCAAGATTTTCTCCAATCTACTGAGCAAAAAAAATCCGCCGCGGAGGTTATCCGGCGGCGGATTTTTTTGTATAACTTGGAATTACTTTTTGCCTAAGACATCGTCGCAGGCTTCTTCGAAGACTCGCAGCGATTCACGCAGGGCATCTTCGGTGATGGTCAACGGCGGAGCGATCTTCAGACATTCACCGCCGATACCGACCGGGGCGAACATCAACAGTCCGCGCTGGAGACATTTCAGGTTGATGGCTACCGCAGTGTCGGGATCCGTGAGATAACTAAATGCGTTTCCCATGCGCAAGAATCAACTCGCCGAGTCCAGAACTGGGAGACGCTTTGATTTCGATCTCACTCGTCATTGGTATTTCTGTAATGTAAAGCAACTTTGCCTCTTGCTCAGATGTCGGAAAAAACGGCCCCCCTGGTTCACAATGAAGATAGAAGTCTCCGTAAATCTTATGACATTGAGGACATGTGTTTGCGAAATACCGATAGCCGGCAGTGTGAGATGCTCTAAGCTGAAATGTCGGAACTCTCTTCTGGATAAACGCGAGAATATCCTGCGGTATTTCCACTATGCCTGACAGCGCGAAAACGGTTTTCTCTTCGTCGTCATCTTCCTCATAATCTATAACGTTAGGCGCAAGAATGGCGACCACCGGCATTCGCGAGTCGCATTGCCAGCAATTAATCTTCATCCCGATCAAATACAGCGGAGGCGCTACTGTTAATGCCATGTTATCTCCTTCAGCAGAACATATTTTTTACTTCAAATTGTTGATTATATTTTCTCTGCTGAGACGAACTTCCAATACTTGATCAGAAACTTCGAATACTTTACATATTGAAGGGGCTAAAAATGGAATGATCTCTTCAATATTCATGGTCATTTGCGCTGGAACTCTTTTTAACGCTTGTTTAACTTCTTGCAGTAGACGTTCATACGGAACAAGCAATCGCCCTGCAAATTCGTTTGCATGCCCCTCTAAATATTCATATTGCTGTTGATCGGCGGAGCGGTGAAATTCTATCCAAAAATTAACATTATCAAATCTAAAAATATCCAACAGCGCATTATGAAGAATCAAATGTCCTATTTCATGCGCTAATAAAAATCTGAGCTTATTGCTATTATTGTGCATGTATATGTCTTTGTCAATAATAATAGTTTTCTTATCCTGAAAGTCGGATAATGCGTACACTATTTGCAGGAGGAATTTTCTACATTTAAAACTTGATTTCCCCCTTAAATGTCAGACTGACAGTATCGTTTTTTTTGTTTGAACTGAGCCGCTGTCGCGGCAGATGAAATCTTATCTTGATGAGTAGCCAAACTGGCAAAAGAAGTGTCCTTTTCCTTATACGCCACCATGACGGGTGGTGAAAGAATAAACTTTACATAAGGAAAAGGCACCAATGA
>CAIKZE010000500.1 GCA_903831825.1 uncultured Lentisphaeria bacterium
CCTGCCGCTCTATGAGGTCTTTCAACGTCGTGCGCATGAAAACCTCGCGCATTCCGTCTTGCGCCTGCTCGAAAAGACCGCACAAGGCGCAGCCGCCAAAGTGCTCACACTCGGGTTCGTCCTGCAGGCACCGCTGGAAAACAATTTTGCCCTCAATGGCCTCAATGATCTCCAAAACCGTGATCTGCGTTGGGTCGCGAGCGAGCACAAATCCGCCTCCTGCTCCCCGCACGGAGCGTACCAGTCCGACTTTGACCAAGTGCTGAAAAATCTTTGCAAGAAAACTCTTCGGGATGTGCTCGGAATGGCTGACCTCTTCGATCATAGCCACTTGCCCTGGCGCTCGACGCGCCAGATGGATCAACCCCATAACCCCGTATTCGCCTGCGCGAGTGATTTGCATGGCAATCGGACAAATTTCGCCTTCAATATAGGCATTGCTTAATAGCAGTGTCAATTCCCACGACAAGACCCAAATCCTCGCCTAAAAACATCAAAATCGGGATTTTCCCTCTCAAAATCAAGTCGCTCCATTTATACAAAATCTATGGAACCAAAAGCATCATTTTCCGTGGTGCAACAATTCCTTAGGCGAGGATTTGGGCAAGAGCAGCAATTCTCATTTTGGCAAGCAAGAATACCCAATATTCATTGGAAGATTTCCGTCTCCGCGCCCTCGCGCCTCCGCGTGATTGAGGCTGAATATCCAATATTAAACGTAACTGTTCATCTAAGGGAAAAACTAGCGTCTCGCTTATGCTCGCCGGAAAGAGGGGCACAGGCAAGAGTGACTGTGCTGTCTGAACAGTTACGAAACAAGAAAGGCCGACTCCCCTTGGAGTCAGCCTTTGTGCTTATTAAAAAACGAAACAGGTCTTATTGCGCTTTATTCTTGCGCATATTACGGACAACGCTGGCACCAAACGGAACAAGCAAGAGTGCTCCCGCAATGAGCGTCGAGGGCTCAGGGACAGCGGTGGGTGTCAGGTTTTGATCAATCTGGATGAACAAGTCGCTCGTTCCTCCATAGGCCTCGAAAAAATTGACGACCAGTTGATGCGCACCGGCGGTGAGGTTAATCGTGCCATTAACGGTGGTTGGGCCATGTGCATCGCCGTTGTTGACCACTTGGTAACCGTCCACATAAAGGGCCGACCCATCGTCAGATTGGGTGGAAAACGAATAGGTGCCATCCGTAGCGGCGGTGAAGGCACCTGTTACTTGTACTCCAAAGTCTGTTAGACCAAAAGGGTGCCAGTTGTAGCCGTCAGTCAAATCTATGGCATTTCCAAGTGTCCATGACGGAGTAAGACTTCCTACCTTGCCAGTGAAAGGCGTTCCGTCGCCGGAACCCGAGAAGCCACTATACACATCGACGTTCACAAAAGCCGCGCCAGCCTGTGATGCGATACCCAGAGCCAATCCCGCAACCAAACTACCAATTTTTTTAAGTGTTTTCATTGTTTGTTATTCTTTCTTTATTTATTTAACCGCATTCAAGAGATTCTTCTGAACTATTTTATTTTCTCATCATCTCACATGGACACCCATGCGAATGTGAGTAAATAGTATTGAAAACCTATGCTCCTTTCAATGCACTTTTGGGACAAGTACGTACACTTTTAGGACATGAATCAATAAAGCTGCTTCGCCAAATGTCTTTCCACACTTCCACTTTTCTTAAGTGTTTGCAATTCAGCATGCTGTTACCAGAATTCCCATTTCATCATTGGACATTCCTTGTTGGATATTGGTTATTTTCGGTTTTATTTTGACAGGATTTACAAGATTTACAGGATTGGGAGGCA
>CAIKZE010000501.1 GCA_903831825.1 uncultured Lentisphaeria bacterium
AGAGAGGCGTTTTTGGCAAAAACGCCATACTGGAGATGTCTCTAAATCCTCGGAAATGTGGCTTTGTTGTAGTGCCGTCCGTCTCGGACGGGGTTTCCGATCCCCTCTCAGAGAGAGGGCGCTACACCGGAACAGGATGTCCAGAATATGGGGCATGGGTGTCCAAAATGGGTTTTGTTGTAGTGCCGTCCGTCTCGGACGGGGTTTCCGATCCCCTCTCAGAGAGAGGGCGCTACACCGGAACAGGGTGTCCAGAATATGGGGCATGGGTGTCCAAAATAGGTTTTGTTGTAGTGCCGTCCGTCTCGGACGGGGTTTCCGATCCCCCTCTCAGAGAGAGGGTACTACACCGGAACAGGATGTCCAAAATGGGTTTGGCGTCGGACGGTTTTGGACAGATGTCCAAAAAGTTGTTTGAAAATCTTGTGAACCATTGAAAGGCGTTATGCTCAGGAGGTCTCCAAAGTCTCGGAGATGTTGGACGGCATTCAACTTTTTCCTGCTCAAGCACTGTCCAGGATGTCCAAAATGATCCCGCGGCTGCGGGATATTTTATTAAGAAACTTCTTAATCAGCCGTCGGAAAAGCGGGTAAAAAACGGTTCTGCTCAACGACTATCTAACACCTCGGAAATCTCGAAAGACAATGGGTCTTATGGGTCCTATGAGGCCTATGGGCAGAATGGCTGAGAAAAATGACAATACGCCTGCTCAAGGCCTCTCCAAGGACTTGGATATCTTGAAAGACGATGGGAATACTGGGAGGTCTGGGAATACTGGGAGGACTGGGGCCGGAAAATCTGCCGGCCCCTCTGCTCAAGAATTATCCAGAGTCTCGGAAATCTCGAAAGACAATTTGGAATAATGAGAGTGTTGTCGAAAAATCCGCTGAAACTTCTGCTCAACGAAACTCCAAAGTCTCGGAGTCGGGCGGAAGATGATGGGGCCTATGAGACCTATGGGCAGAAGACTGAGAAAAACGACAATACACCTGTTCCACGGGACTCCAAAGTCTCGGAGTCGGAAAACACGGTGTTTTCCCAGACTTCCCAGTCTTCTCAGACTTCCCAGTCTTCCCAGTCTTCCCGGAACTCCAAATTTGAGTCCAGAATGAGGTTAGCATGTGTCCAAAATGAGTTTAATGAATTTTCCGGGCAGATTTTTTCCGCCGGGGTTTGAGAAATAATTTTCAGAGGGTAAAATAGAATACTTGAATTTATCATACAGGAAATAAATATGACAACAGGCGAAATAGTCAGCAATACAATACTGCATGACGGTTATTATAAGGTGGAGTTTTTTGCTCCGGGAATTTGTGCTAAAACACAGCCGGGACAGTTTGTCCATGTGAAAATTGCGAACCTCCGGGACCGCATTCTGCGGCGGCCGTTCAGCATCAGCGACGTCAACGAAAACGGCATTCTCACCGTTATTTATAAAGTGGTGGGGGAAGGTACGGAAGTGCTTGCCGGGCTTCCGGCGGGTACGGTCTGCGACCTGATGGGGCCGCTGGGCAAACCGTTTTCTTTACCCGGCGAAAACGAATTACCGGTGATTGTGGCCGGCGGTTACGGTTCTGCGGCAACCTATCTGCTGGCGAAGCGTTCTCCGGTCAAAGGCGTTCTGTTGCTCGGGGCCAGAAGTGAAGCGGATTTGATTCTGACGGACAAATTTACCGCCGCTGGTTTTGATGTGCGCCTTGCGACTCAGGACGGCTCACAGGGGCATAAAGGACTGGTGACCGAGCTTATTCCGCCGCTGCTGCAAGAAAAATCCGGGCATAAAATCCGGTTTTACGGCTGCGGCCCGATGCCGATGCTGATTGCCTTGTCCAAAATGCTCCAGCAAGGCGGTTTTGGGGGCGGTGAAGTAAGCCTGGACCATTTGATGTGCTGCGGCGTGGGTGCGTGTTTTGCCTGCGTGGTCAAGATTAAGGCCGATAATGAAGACGGCTGGCGATATGCCAGGACTTGCAAAGAAGGGCCGGTATTCACGGCGGACGATGTTTATACGGATGGAGAATGAAAATGGCCGATTTAACTGTTGATCTGGGAAAATTAAAGCTGAAGAATCCGGTGATGACCGCTTCCGGAACTTTCGGGTACGGTTTTGAATATAAAGATTATTTTGATTTGAGAAGTCTCGGCGCGGTGGTGGTTAAGGGCATCGCGATGAAGCCCAGCCACGGCAACTCCACGCCGCGCGTGGCGGAAACTCACGGCGGCATGCTTAACGCCATCGGGTTGCAGGGGCCGGGCGTGGAAAAGTTCCTGCACGGCGATGAATACATGCCTTTCCTGCGCAAATCCGGCGCGGTAGTAATCGTTAATATCTGGGGCAAGAGCATTGAAGAATACCGCGACGTCGCCGCCCGGCTCGATGCGGAAAAAGACGGAATTGCCGCGCTTGAAATCAACATTTCCTGTCCTAATATCAAAGAGGGCGGCGTGGCGTTCGGCACCGACCTGAAACTGGCGCATCAGGTTGTCGCGAAAGTGCGTCAGGCGACCAGTCTGCCGCTGATAACCAAGCTCAGCCCTAACGTTACGAAAATTGCCGATTTTGCCAGGGCGGTGACTGACGCCGGCACCGATATGGTTTCCCTGATCAACACCATCACCGGCATGGCAATAAACATCAACACCCGCCGTCCTAAAATCGCCAATCTTACCGGCGGGCTCAGCGGCCCGGCGATCAAACCGATTGCAATCCGCATGGTTTACGAAGTTTCAAAAGCGGTGAAGACACCGATTATCGGCATGGGCGGCATCATGGATGGCGACGATGCCGTGGAATTCATGCTGGCCGGCGCTTCCGCCGTGGCGGTCGGGACCGCGATCTTCGCCGACCCCTATGCCCCGCTGAAAGTGATTGACGGCATCAATGCCTACCTGGAACGGCAAGGCTGCAAGTCAGTTAAAGAAATCATCGGCGGCATGATCCTTAAATGATTCCGGACATTTTCATGATAATTTTCGCATAAAAAAATAATACAAACGCTTGCATTTTATCGGCAAGGGCTGTATTATCTTCCAAATCCAAACGTTTGGATTAATGTATTTAAGCATATAAAGGATAGCAAAATGCGCAAAGAAAGTTTTAAGATATATCAGAATCGAATCGGCTGTTTTTTTCTTGATGTAACCAGGGATCTCTATGGCGAAACGGTTCCGCTGGAAGCTGAGTTTTTCAACTCTCACGACCATGTTCCGTTTGCTGAACGACTGAAATATCCGTTAAAGAAAATCTCCGAAGGTGAAGTATGGGGCGAGAAATGGAGCAGCGCATGGTTCAAACTGAGCGGTAAAGTTCCGGAAGCATGGGCCGGCAAAAAAGTTGTCGCACGGATCAATATCAGCGGCGAAGGCCTGATTTTCTCCGATGACGGAGTTCCCCTTCAGGGCATTACGGCCCATTCAATATTTGCGTTTGCCAACACGTTTGTCAGAGAAATATATCCGGTCTGCGAACAGGCAAAAGGCGGAGAAACATTTGAAATCTGGTGCGAAGGCGCCGCCAATGATATCTTCGGCATCAAAAGAAATGGTCGCCCCGCCCTGGACGATGCCAATCCGCACGGCTCTTTCGACGCAAGGGTGTCCATATTGCATCTTTGCGTATGGAATGAAGAGATGTGGCAATTATTTCTGGACATAAACTTCATTTTAAACATGCTGGAAGAAATTCCGGAGAACAACTACCGCTGCCGCCAGATCGTCTCAACGGTAAATGAAGCAATCAATGCTTACGCCGGCAGCCGCGACAATGCCGCGAAATGCCGCGCTGTGCTGAAAAAGATTTTTTCCGCTTCCGCCAATGCCTCCGCCTTGAAAGTCACCGCGGTGGGACATGCGCACATTGACACCGGCTGGCTGTGGCCGGTCAAGGAAACGATCCGCAAGTGCGGCAGAACTTTTTCCAATCAGATTGGTTTGATCGAAAGATATCCCGATTACGTCTTCGGCGCGTCCCAGCCGCAGCATTATGCCTTTACCAAAGAGCGCTATCCGGCGCTTTATGAAAAAATTAAAAAATACGTCAAGGAAGGCCGCTGGGAACCGCAAGGCGGGATGTGGGTTGAAGCCGACTGCAACATCATCGGCGGCGAGTCAATGATCCGCCAGTTTATCCACGGCAAAAACTTCTTCATGGACGAGTTTGGATTCGAGGTAAAAAACCTTTGGCTGCCGGACGTTTTCGGCTACTCCTCGGCGCTGCCGCAGATCATCCGCAAATGCCGCTGCGATTATTTTCTGACGCAGAAAATCTCCTGGAGCCAGATCAATAAATTTCCGCATCACACTTTCATCTGGCGCGGCGTGGACGGTTCGGACGTGCTGACTCATTTTCCGCCGGAAAACAATTACAATTCTTTTCTTTTGCCGAAACCCCTGATCAAAGCACAGGACGAATTTATTGAAAGCGACATCGTTGACGAGTTTATTTCGCTGTTCGGCATTGGCGACGGCGGCGGCGGACCGAAAGACGAACACATTGAAAACGGCTTGAGGCAGCAAAATCTGGAAGGCTGTCCCAAACTCCGTTTCGGGCGGGCCGACGATTTCTTCAACCGGCTGGAAAAATTCCGCGACAAGTTGGAGTTATGGAACGGTGAACTTTATCTGGAAGCTCATCGCGGCACATTAACCACGCAGGCCAGGGTGAAAAAGGCCAACCGCCTGCTGGAATACCGTTTAAAAGCGTTGGAATTTTTGTGTTCCTGTCTGCCGGCAACAAAATATCCGGCGCGGGAACTGGACAAAATCTGGAAAGTATTGTTAATCAATCAATTTCATGACATCATCCCCGGTTCTTCAATCACCGAAGTTTACCAGAATACGCTCGAAGAATACCGCCTGGCATTCTCCGAATGCGATACGTTGACGACCGCCGCCGCGGAAATGCTGTTCGAAAAAGATTCGTCAGCGCTGACTTTGATGAACAGTCTCGGGACGCCTTATTCCGGCGCGGTCGAACTGCCGGACGCCTGGACCGCTTGCGCTATTCAAACCGAAGAGGGCAAGGAGGTCCCGGTCCAAACCGAAAAAGGCAGAACCTGGGCGGAAGTGCAAATTCCCGCATACGGGTTCCTGACGCTCAAGCGCGGCAAGGAAAAAGCCCCGGCTTCCGGTGAAGTTGAAATTTCCGGGCCGCTGGTGTTGGAAAATGACCTGGTCCGCTATGAATTCAACCGGAATGCCGAACTGATTTCCGGTTACGACAAGGAAGCCGGACGCCAGATAATGAAAGCCGGCGAAAAAGGTAATGCATTCTCGCTGTATGTGGACGAACCCAATAACTACGACGCCTGGGATGTGGATATTTTCTATGAAAAGCAACTGCTTGAGAATGCCACAGGCGGCGGTAAAGTCACGCAGCTTGGCGGCCCGGTTCGCAATGCGCTGAATTTTGAGCTTAAAATCGGCAAATCCAGTATCCGGCAGCAGATTGTGCTGGGCAAATCGAAACGTCTTGATTTCAATACGGTCGTCGAGTGGAAAGAGGCGCACAAAATGTTGCGCGCGGCATTTGCCGTGGACGTTCAGGCGGCAGAAGCGTCTTTCGACATCCAGTACGCTTATGTAAAACGGCCCACCACCCGGAATACCAGTTGGGAGTTGGCGAAATTCGAAGTAGCCGCGCACCGTTACGCGGATATTTCCGACCTGCAATGCGGCGCCGCGCTGCTGAACAACTGCAAATACGGCTATAAAGTACATGGCTCAACACTTGACCTGAATCTGCTGCGTTCGCCCAAATATCCGGATTTCAATGCGGATATCGGACGGCATGAATTCACCTACAGTTTTCTGCCGCATCAAGGCCAGCTTACCGAGTCAACCGTAATCGCCGAAGCCGCCGCGCTGAACAGCATTCCGCTCCTTTTCAACGGCTGCAAACGCGGTTCGGTTGAACTGCCGTGCCGCCTGAGTTCCGGCGGAATTTCGCTGGAAGCGCTTAAAAAAGCCGAAAAGGAAGACTGTCTGGTCATCCGCCTGGTGGAAACCCAGGGCAAAACTTCTTCCGGCATCCTGTATTTCGCCGGAAACATTAAGCGCATTGCGGAGACCGACATGCTGGAGTGGGAGAATCTCAGCAGTATTGAAGTTTCAGGCAGCATGGGCATCGAATTGAAGCCGTTTGAGATCAGAACCTACAAACTTTTGAGCAAATAATGGCCATCCGTTTAAACGATATTGCCCAGGCCTGCGAGGTGGATATTTCAACCGTTTCGCGGGCGTTGCGCAACGATCCGCGGGTGCGCGAAAACACCCGGGAATTAATCCGCCAAACTGCGGCAAAGATGCGCTATGCCCCGAATCTGGCGGCAAGAAATCTGGTTGCCGGAACGACGAAAACGCTCTGGCTGCTGTCGCCTGACTTGAAAAACCAGATAGAGCAGGAGCCAGCCCAGTTTCTGAGTGAGCGGTTGAGCCGTGAAGGTTACGACCTGATGATTGTGCTGTATCATAATGACCCGGCTGCTTTCCGTCGCTTGTTGATGCGGCTGACCCAGCATGTTGCCGACGGCGCGTTCATTATTCCGGCCGGAATCGCATATGATGCTTCGGAATATGCTTCCTTGAAAAAAAACAAATATCCGCTGGTATTCATTGACCGGAACGTAGAGTTAAAAGGCGGCGTGACGGTAACTACCGACAACGGCGCGGCCGCCGCGGAACTGGTTGCCAAATGCATTGAAGGCGGCGCGGACAAATTCGTAATTCTGTTCGAAAAAAACAATTCGGCCGGCTATGAGCGCCTGCAAGGCGCGGAAAAAGCATTATCCCGCAAAAAAATCCCCTGTCTGATATTAAATCGTCCGGAAAAAACAGATGCGTCATTTCTGAAAAGCGGACGCACCGCGATTTTGTCTTCAACCAGCACTGCCGCCTGCGTATTTTATGAGCATCACAAACAACTCTTTTCCGCCAACCCGCCGGTTGCCGGAATATTCGACCAATGGCGCGACCGGACGGAATCTTTTGCCGGAATCTATCTCTGCCGGCAGGATTTTCGCGGCATCGCCGAAAAAGCCGCCGACATCATGCTGGAAAGGCTGAAAGGTGAAAAAACTGAGTCCGGATTATATCATATTCCGGCGCAGGAATTTATATCGCTTAAACAGCCGTGAGGACTATGCCGCGGATGGCGTCGAAGTATTATCCATTGCCTCATATTTTTCATCAACGGTAACGGAATATCCGCGTTCAACGCGGCACATTGCGTATAGCATGCCGATCAGCACAAGGTTGGCGATCGTATGGGCTATGCCGAACACGATGGCGCCGCGTTCCAGGTGCAGGAATACAGCCGAAGCTTCCTGACACACCCAGATCCCGACGGCAAGCAAAAGCTGCGCCCCGAAAATAATCAGCATGCCGTGGTGCGGCAGTCCGTTGTGCAGCGGCAATCCGTTTTTGGCCGCCGCCATGTCTCTCCGGATTGAGCGTTTAAGCATAAGCCAGCACAGCAATGCCAATACCGCCAGCGGCAGCACCGCCATGCCGTACCATTTGAACGCGAACGCCGCCTGCTTTAAGTGCATCCAATACATCATGGCCGGCACTTCCAGGAGCGACAATATCATCAGGGCGTCGAAAAGCCTCAGCGCAAGATTCAGCCATTTGGTTTGCGGACCGACAATCGGAACTATCGGCATCTCCTCGATGCCTTGCGGGCTCCAGGGCGCGGGCGGATGGAAATGTTTGTCGCCGCCAAGCCGGTACCATTCGCGATACACCATTATCAGAAATACCGCGCTGATAATACCGAAAACCACCATCCATACAAAAATAAAACGGTAGGCATAATCCGGCATTCTGAAAAGTATTCCGGTCCCCATCTGCAACGGAATGAAATGCCACGGGATGTTCGCATCGTGGCAGAAATGTCTGACCATATCAATGAACGCCCCGGCCGCCAGGCCGGCAATCACGGTGAAAGTTGACCGGAGCATCGCCTGCGCCGAACAGAACTGGCCGAACCTGGACTGCGGGAATATCCGCATTTCACTGGGCAGCCCGGCCACGCTGACCAGCGCCGCCATGAACGATCCAATTACGCCATTGCCGATGTTCAGCCAGAAAAAATAATCACCCGGCAGCGTCACGAAAATCCATACCATGGCCCCGATGTTGCCGAGAAGGCCGAACACCATCCCATAGGTACAGATGCGCAACGGATGCCAGCGGTCAACAAAAATGGCCATCAGATACATTGCCGCCATTCCCGCGATTAAGCTGACCGTGCTGATATAGCCGATTTGTTCCAGCGAGAGCCCCATGCCTTGACTGAAGAAAATACCGAAAGTGCCGATTGCGCCGGCGGCGGCGGCAAAGGAGGTGAACAGAAACCGCAATACATAAAATCGATGCGAGAAAGATTCCTTGAAAAATGTTATAATCCCTTTCAGCCCTTTGCCTGATTTGTCATCCTCGCCGGACGGCGGCGGATATTCGCCTTCCTTGATCATCAGGCAGGCCATCCCGAACCCGACGAGATACAGCACCGCCGCGCCGGTAAAGATTTCCCGCATATAGATGTTGGCATATTTGAAAATGAAACATTGATAAATTGCGCTGGCGCCAGTGCCGACGATCCGGAATGCGCCCATGAAACGCGCCAGAAACTGCGCCGGCACCACGTCGTTGAACAGATACCAGAACACCGAGCCGACGAACATATTGAAAAATTGGAACATGATCATGAACACCGCAATCAGGCCGATGGTAAGGGAGGCGGGAGCGACGCTCCTCAGATATTCCGAGTGCCGCTGAAGCAGCCCGCACAGATCGTCGCTGAAACCCATCAGCGCCAGGCAGGCGCAGAGAAACGGCATCGTCCAGATAATGAACGGGATGCGTCTCCCCCATTTACTGCGGTAGCGGTCGCTTTTGAAGCTGACGTAAGGGCAGATTGTCATATTCAAAACGCCCGGAGCGGAGCTGAGGATTATTGCCATCAGCATGTTGGAACAGCCGAGGGCTTTCAGTTTCAACGGCACGATGGTCGGCACCACCGATTCCATCATCGTGAAACAGAAGTCTCCCCAGAGCAGCCACGCGAAAAGCATGAACAAGCCGATTTTGGTATAAGTCAAAGTCCCGCAATGATAAGTCTTGCTGCCTGGCAAAACCGGGACAATATTTTGTGCAACAGGAGGCGGAGCATGCATCTGCCGTAATTCTTTCGTGTTTAATAGTTATGCCGCAATGGCCGGTAAATCGCTTTCTCTTTTTCCAAACTCTTATATTATAAGTTATTATCGCAAATTAATCAACTGACTTTTTTACGGCAAGTAATAATAATTCGTTTTTTTAAGCTTTTAATCCGGAATTTATACCGATTCGCGATTAGGTATAACACAAATAAAGGCTCGGATTTCATCGCGGACTCCGGGTTTCCAGTCTATTTTTCAACAGCCGCTGACGCTCCTTTCTCGACATTTTGGAGAGCCGTTGAGCAGAGGCTCTGTCGCCATTGGCGGCAGGCTGGGAAGACTGGGAAGTATGGGAAGACTGGGAAGACTGGGAAGACTGGGAAGACTGGGAAGTATGGGAAGTATGGGATATATCCGAGTCTTTGGAGAGCTCTTGAGCATAACTGTTTTGCCCTGCGCCAGCAGAACAGGCCGGGCAACCGCCCGTCCCATTATTCCCATTGGCTTTCAAGATTCCAGAGCCGTTGGAGAGCCCTTGAGCAGAGGCTGTTTCGCCCATGCGGCCAGCATAACCAGCCGGACAACCGTCCGTTTCCGAGTGTCTGGAGAGTCTTTGAGCAGAGGCTGTTTCGCCCATGCGGCCAGCATAACCAGCCGGGCAACCGCCCGTTTCCGAGCCGTTGGATAGCTCTTGAGCAGAGGCTGTTTCAGCATCGCCGGACTGGAACCAGTATTTGATGGCTTTCAGATTTGGCGGAAGCTGGCGTTCGGCGGTTTTGCACAAGCTGCCGTCACGGTAAATGATAGTAGTTACGGAGCATTTGCCCAATGCGATAGCCAGCAACTGGCCCCGCAGGCGGCTGTAACATTCCCTTCTGCCGCTGTCCAGCGCGGCGGCGAATTCCGGGAACAGCTTCTTATAGTTATAGAATGACGCCGGAGAAATCCCCAGCCGTCTGGCGATTTGGGAATCCGTGTCGCCGTTGCCGGCGTTGGTTTCGGCTTTTTCCGGAAAATCCGCCGCGTATTTCAAGTTTGACGGAATATTTGCGCTTGTCTGGAATTTGACGGGTTCTTTTCCGTCATCAGCGTACTGTTTATTCCGTTCCAGCCAGCGAATGACGGCTTTCAGGTCGGGAGCCAGCCGGCGGACGGTTTTGGTTTCGCGTCCGTTGACGTCATGTTTGACGGTAGTGACAAAACGGTTGCCCATTGCCAAGTCCATCAGACAACCGGCGGCTTTGTCTTCAATCGCCAGCCGTCCAGTTTCGACGGCCTCGGCAAACTCCGGGAACTGCCGCTGATAAACGTAAAACGTGTCTTCGGAGATGCCCAGTTGCGCCGCGATCTCTTTGTTGTTCAGTCCTTTAGCCGCGTATTCCCCGGCTCGTTCCGGAAAACTTTCATCGTACTTCAATTTTGCCATTTTTCGTTCTCCATTCTTAATTTTTTACCATGTTGCCGTGTATCTACATATAGTAGTTTTGTCAATTAAAAATCAATTAAAGAATTAATCATCAATGAATTAAGTCATGTTTTTTATTGAAAAAATATTGCAAAGTCAAAGGAGAAAAATGGCAGTACAAAAACAGGTCTCGCGCGGAGATTTATCCGCCGCAGGCGTGGCACGGAGGCACAGAGAGGGAAAAAACGAAAAATACAGTGCCACATGAGGTTCATGAAGGGAATGAAGATAAAAAGCTAAATCAATAAAACAGCCTTAAAAAATAGCTTTAAGCATGGCTTTATCCCGTTTATGCATATAAATGTTAGTAATTTTGGTCAGCCCACGCAAAAACGCAACCGCTTTGCGGCAAAGCCTTTTTGAGTTTATCTGAAAATGTTTCCATCCTTCGATATTCATATCGGACCTCCGTCTGCATTTTCAAATAATTCTCAAAATTGCTTTTGTCTTTACTTATCTTTTAAGATTACAACTCAGCATTACTTCCCGAATTTCAATCGAGTTGAATCGTTTGGCCCAGCTCTTCTTCAAGGGCCTTTTTGTAAACTTGCCCGGCAATAAACACATCATGCGCTCCAAGGCCGACCAATACCGCCAGAATACGTTCTCGCGAGTTTGTTCGTGCTGGCTTTCTGCCGGCAGCAATGAAGCCCAACTCCGCATAAATATCTTTTTCAGCAATTTTTCCCAGTTCAGCCAGTTTTTTCAGTTCGCCACGATGCTCGGCCTGCCCCCAGGAATCAACAATGATTTTATCTGAGCCAAGAATCAGACGGTCTTCTGTCTGCTGATATGACCCCATGGCCAAAGTCACGCAGCCTTCAGCGACCCATTCCTTTTTTACGATCGGCTCTTTTGCTGTCGTCAGTAACACTACGACATCAGCACCGGAAACAGCAGATTCAACTGTAGGGGCATCGGAGATGTTTATCTGGAAATTTTCTTGCATTTCAGAAATAAATGTTTGCCGTCTTTCCGAAGAGATGTCTGCAACCGCTATCTGTGCCACCGGAAATATCTGATGAAGACAGACGGATGCGGTTTTACCTTGGGCTCCTGCACCAATCATTGCGATTTTCTTAACATTATCGTTTGCCAAATACTTGGCGGCGATCGCAGCGGAAGCCCCGGTTCTCCAATCGGAAATGTATATGCCGTTCATTATTGACAAGGAATATGGGTTGATTGCGCGCTTGCCGCGCAATAACCCCTCTTGAACTGGGCCGTGGGATATGGGGATTGCTTTTTCTCGAGGTCTCTTAACAGGCTGAAGCAGTGCATTTTCGACAGTTCAATCCTGGCGTAA
>CAIKZE010000502.1 GCA_903831825.1 uncultured Lentisphaeria bacterium
TCTCGTCGGAGCGCGCCCTATGCATAACTCTCGCGATGTGACAATATGTGTTTTGTCAGATTTAATGCGCCCCCCTGTTTTTGTCAAACTAAATGCAATTGAGGGGTTGGGAGGGGGTGCGTTTACTTTTTCAATTTTCTCTTTCAATTTAAGTTATAACTTGAGCTCAATTTTCTTTTCCGGGGTATTGCATTTTCATATAAAATATGCTATAATACTAGGTTATAATGAATAAAAAAATATTTCAAACCAATTTAGACATAGAAGAAGAAACGGACGAAATCTCCGACCTGAAGATGTCAGAAACGCAGGTTTTGGAGAACTCTAATCCTGTAAAGATTCTTTGCGTCGAGACAGATGAAGCCGCCGGCCAGGCATTAGCCGGGCTTCTCCAGGGCAACGGTTATTCCACCGTCCTTGCCGACAGCGCGTGGGATGCGTTTGAGAAAATTCTGGACTATAACTTCGACGTCATTATCAGCGATTCCGACATTCCCGGCACTTCCAGCCTGGAATTGATCAGATATTGCAAAAAGCACCATCCGATGCTGGAAGTCATCATCACCTCCAAAAAACCGCAGATCGCGGAAGCGGTTCAGGCCGTCAAAGAAGGCGCTTTTGATTATCTGCCCTTCCCCATCGACGAGAAATGCCTTCTGGAAAAAATCAGAGCCGCCCATCAGGAACAGATAACCAACCTGGTGGAAACCGTCACTTTAGGCATGGATGAGGAGATTTCCTCGCGTTTCATCAATCCCCTGCCCGGCTATGAACTGGTAAAAAAGATCGGCAACGGCGCGTCGGGAGTTATTCTGCTGGTTAAAAAAGGCCCCCAGAAGTTTGCGCTGAAAATGCTGAGACAGGATCTTTACGGCAATCAAAGCGGCAAAGCCCAGATTGAACGTTTTCTCCGCGAAGCTGAGATATTGTCCCAGATCGACCATCCGAATGTGGTCAAAATCTACGAATCCGGGCTTTCCACCAATGGCAGCATACCATACATCCTGATGGAATATGTCAACGGTTCGAATCTTACCTGGTGGATAAAAAACCGCTCCATTTCTGTCAGGAAAAAGGTAAAAATCATGCTGAAGATATGCAATGCGCTGCAGGCGATCCACCAGTGCGGCATACTCCACCGGGATATAAAACCCGGCAATATCATGTTGAGGAACGACTTGACGGTAAAATTGACCGACTTCGGGATTGCCCGGACTGTAGACTCCAACATGACCATGACATTCGAAGTCATCGGGTCTCCCGCCTATATGGCGCCGGAATCGTTTAACGGCAGCAGTAATACCGATCATCGTTCGGAAATATTCAGTCTCGGGGTAATGGCTTATGAATTCTTCACCGGAATAACAGCAAAAAAGAATGAAACTAAAATTTAAAAATTGAAGAAGTCCAACAGCCGTCGTGTCACCAGTTGCTCGATGAATAGTCACCGGCGCGAGGCGCTTTCCTTATTTTTCGATTGTAACGGGGGATATGGCTGGCC
The DNA here is from genome assembly GCA_903831825.1 of uncultured Lentisphaeria bacterium. Lineage (GTDB taxonomy): Bacteria > Verrucomicrobiota > Lentisphaeria > Victivallales > Victivallaceae > CAIPAT01. The sequence goes on from CAIKZE010000502.1 coordinate 1,502, forward strand.
AA
>CAIKZE010000503.1 GCA_903831825.1 uncultured Lentisphaeria bacterium
TTACGCCAGGATTGAACTGTCGAAAATGCACTGCTTCAGCCTGTTAAGAGACCTCGAGAAAAAGCAATCCCCATATCCCACGGCCCAGTTCAAGAGGGGTTATTGCGCGGCAAGCGCGCAATCAACCCATATTCCTTATCTCGCAATCTTCGGTCTGACATCTTTGCCAATGCAGGAGGCTTTACTCCACAGGTCGGAAAAGGCGAAACTGTACAGCCTGTAATTCTGGGACCTTCCTTTCTTTTAATCAAATACACAATAGGATATAAAAAAGTTAGAGGCCACGGTAAGGCGCGAAACAGAAAGCCTTGCCAGGAAGTCATAATATAGATTTTGCATTTAGCCGGAGTTTTCAAGCCCCACGTTTCATAAATCAACGGAGCAGCCTTTGCACAAGCATCAGCAAATAAATCTACTGATGACTTACCCTTGGTATTAAAAAGTATCTTTATATTACTAGCTATGACGCTTCTCATTGGTTTCCACGCTTTTACACTGTGGGCGCATAAAAATAAATAGGCATGAGCGGAAGAAGCGTTTTATCTTCGTCTGCAAGTTTCGGGTAAAACTCCTGCCATAAGGCAATAAAACGGTCCAAATCAATGAGTTCCACATGAACAGAAGATCTGCGTGCCTCAGTTTTTGTCTCTGAAGTAAAACCTCCTGATGACACAAACATTCCTACTTCACTTTCTTTTTGCAATAAACCTTGGAGCTGGCGTAACTCATGAACGTTAGCAGAAGTTTCCCGATGTTTAATTTGAACTTTGATGCGGGGTGTCACAGTGCCGAGCGGGTCACGATAGGCAATCACGTCAATCCCGCCGTCTTTGCCTTTCGGCGCTACAAACGGGGTGTAATAGCCCATGCCGCGCAACAGTGCGGCTACAAGGTCTTGAAACTCATACGGATTTTTACTATTTATCTGTTTCTGAAAACCCTCAATTGCCAACTGCTCAATTTCGGAGATTGTCGCCTCCTGCCCTTGCTGTCCTTCCTCACTGATATCCTGCTCTTCATCAATGGGTTCAGTTGGCTGGTTCTCACTTCGCCAGACTTTATATGCGGCAGTCGCCGCGTTTAACAGGCCGATATCACCAAGCTTGAGCGCTTTTTCGCCTTCCGGGGTTATATACCAAACGCCTTTATTCTTTACGAGAAATCCGGCCTTGATACAGTCAATACTGTAAAAGTGAAGCATTGAGTGCCAGCGAATATAGCCGGTCTTTTCGTAGGCCGCGATAGCCCAATCGTCGAATGTTACCTGCTTTTCGATCTCAGACGTTACGTCTCTGCCCGGCGCCTGACCACCTTTTTTACTAAGAATCTGCAATGCGGCAAAAATCACCTTGGCCGCTAATGCGCGTGAACGAGATATTTTATCTTTTGCCATAATCATTTTCTCCAATTTAGTAACAAATTATTTATCATGGATTATTTATGTAATTTTGAATTATGTATTTATACTCTACTTCTTGACTTCTTTAATCAAAGATTTTATAATCTCCTCAACATCTGTCCGTCTCTTTTCTAGTGTTTCAATTGCTTTTTGCTTATCCATCTTTTTTTGCGCCTTTACGTTTATACGGATTTCACTTCCGTATCGAAAATTCCTTTATTTTCTACCGGGTTCGCCATTCTTTGGTAGGGACGGAATATAACTGATTAACTCCTCAACCAGCAGATGTACGGTAGTTGCCGGATTCATCTGATGCGGAGGAATACTTTTTTCTTCCTGGGCCTTCAACATTTGTTTTGCATGCTTTATTGCTTGTTCCTGTAATGGTTTCAGCAAATCGTACATATCCTCGGAATTCTTCTTATACTTCCTATTAACGCCTAGTTTTTTTAGTTCCACTTCCAACTTTTTCCTGAAACCTGTTCTGGATAACCCCGCCGAATGATTGTGGAAGTGAAGAAGATACCAAAGCTCAAAAGCTTCATTAGACCAGGCTCACTGCCATTCACATTTCCCAGACTCTGTATGAGATTTTGCCGAAGATATCGCATTATCAAATTTATCATCATCAAAGCTGTCTTTATCAAATACCAGCCAAACTTTATCGTAGGGAGGTTCTCCTGACCGGCGACGACGATCACATTCTTTTTCGGCTACTTTAATTAAAGTTAATGTGTTGGCTGCTGCTCCTTCAATAATAATTCGCTTGATCATATCGCCTGGCAATTTCATGCGAAGCGCTCCAAAATAATTAGGCTCAGTTTTGGTTCCCTCGCATACTATCAGGTAATACTGACGAGGAAGACGATTCCTCTCACGTCGCTCCAGTATCGCTCCAGGAAACACCTTTGCACGCAATTTAGGGTCAAGCGTTACGGAGCTACTCATGATTATCTCCAAAGACTTTCAGCTCGCCAAGAAATGGAATCGCCCCATATCGTCCGTTGAGATAGTCTTTGCCATAAGATGCATCATTACGGACTTTCTTATTGCCATCCAAGATAAACTCTATCAACGAATATAACTCTGTAGCTTCGCCATGATTTTTCTCGGTAAACCAGATTTGATCTCGACGCAACAATTCATTATTCAGCAGATTAGCGTCATGGGTTGCAAAAATCAATTGCGCATTATTGGGATTCTGCTCTCTGGAATTAAATATCTGGACAATCTTACGGGTAAAAATCGGATGCAGTCTGGCCTCCAATTCATCGACAAACAATACGCAACCATTTTGCAATGCATTAATTATTGGGCCAGCCAGCGCAAATGCTTTTTTTGTTCCGTCAGACTCTATGGTCTCGAAATCAAATTCTTTCGTGCCAATGACATTATGTTGCGAATCATAAATATTATGTATTGATTGAATTTCCGAAATCCTGTACTCTTCGCTCAAAATGCTGGCAAGTATCTTCTTCGTCTTAATAAAATCCTTACTCTGCATATCCTTACTATCGAACAGTATTTCATCAACATTTAAACATGCCGCGCGCAAATCAACAATATTTAAATCTGCATCTCGAATGAACTGTGAAATTTTTCCGTTCAATTTTTCGGATCTTAACTTATCAATAGTAAAATTCTTATTCTTTTCATCATTCAAGCCTGATGTTATGTATAATTCATCAAACCATTTCATAATTTTCTTTGCTATTTCAACATTTCCACTGTCGCATTCAGAAAGAAACAATGATTTTTTTCTTGTTCTGGCGTCACTGTCATTAATCTTCCCCATGTTTTCAAAGAACTGAATTTTATCTTCTCCATTTTCATTAATGCGGTAGAAAAATGGAGTTTCGGCCCCATCTGAGTTTTTTTGCGAAAACCACTCTGATATTATTTCCTTTCGGGTTGCACTAAAACCATAGCGATACTGAGTTTCCTGGCAAATAAATTCAATCTCAAATGTCGTCGTCTGCATTGAAGCATTATCTGCACAAAAAGCAAAAGGAGTAACAGCAAGCGGCGCTACTGATTGTGATTCTTTAGCAGAATTCATCACAATTTGTTTCATCGTTGTAATAGCAGTAAACAGATTTGATTTCCCACTGGCATTGGCTCCATATATAACCGCACTTTTCAACAATCCGGTATCGCCAACAACGAAAGTATTATCTTCGGGATGTTCCTTGCAGGTTTTTACGGTTCGCAAGTCCAATGTCTGCCGTTCTTTGTAAGATAAGAAATTTTCAATTGAAAACCTGATTAACATAGCCATATCTCCATTATTTTACGAAAAAATCTCAAAACAATGCATATATAATACATTAATTGCACGACAATTCAAAAAAAATTGAGAATTTTTCACAAAATCAAGCCGACTCACATGTTCATTGCCAGTCAGATTCAAAATATCCGTTTATTGTTATTTTGCCAGTATCAAAAGGGCTAATTTTCTTAAAAGCCATACATTTGTCCGAAATATTATGGTCAAGTGCAGCGTCGCCGCCGCGAAAACTGTAACCGCCAATTTCTGATCTTCTTATTACCGGTCATTCCCTGCAAAACGGTTTGCAAAAATCGATAGTAAAACTTATATTTTATGTGGAGTGAGGCATCAGGCATCTTAAACTGAAAATAGCCGGAGGCAGAATAATTGAATCCGCGATTTCATAGCGAAGTACTGGCCAGAGTAAAAAAGACCATACGGCAGATGGCCCCGTCCAAACCCCGGCGGCACAGCGCCGATTATCTGGTCTTAATGAATATTCCGCCGCTGATGGGGCGCCGGGACGCCGCCTACGACCGGGCGGAACAACTCCTCAGCGACAACCTTTTCGCCCACCGCGACCAGGAACGCAAAGAGATTTACCTGAAAGCGGTATCCATGCTGGAGATTGCCATTCGCGATACCGACGCAATCGTCACCGCGCTTTACCATGACGATAAAGGATTCAAAGAAACGAAATTTCTGCGTTATCTGGCGGTATTGAAAAATACGGTGCAGGCCGCGAATGACCTGGTCGAACATGAACTGTCGCTGTTTAAAGAGGAAGATATGCTGAGCGAGTTCATCGGCAACGACATTACCGGCCAGTTGCGGAAGACCGATGAAATCTTCGGCGAAAGCGAAATGAGCATCGCCCAGTGTGTTTCTGAACTCCAGTCAATTTCCCGCTCCCAGATAACCCGCTACCGCGAGTATTCCAAAAAGAGTTTCAGCCGCCACAATCTTGAACGTTATAACAAAGCCTTTAACGAATTCAGCAAGATTTACACTGAAAATACCGTGGTCAAACCGCCTGAATATGACGACAGCGCGGATTACGGATGATGGTTTAAGAAAAGACAAAAGACAAAAGTAAAAAGACAAAAGTTTTGATATTAAAAAATGATTTCTCTGTGTTCCCGCAGCCGTGGGATGTCTTTGTGGTTAAAAAGAGTTTCAGATGAGGCGTTGGGAATTAATTTGACAAAACGGTTTCGGATTGTATTTTATAATATGTTATCCCAACATAATCAATGATAGAGGAGAAATATCATGAAAAGAATCTTTGCGCTGCTGACTGCTCTGATGATGTGTCCGCTCGTATCTTATTCCACCGATCTGGTTTTAACCAACGGAACCACATTCAATAATATCGAGGTTACCGAGAATACTCCGCTCGGGATTAATTTTATCTGTAACGGCTCGGCCGGCTGGGCTGATTTCAGGGACATGCCGCTGAATGAGGCTACTGCTTTCGGTTACGATCCGGTGAAAGCCGCGGCTTTTGAAAAGCAGCTTCAGGACAATCAGGGATCTGCGCTGCCGGACAATGCCTCTCCCGGCGCTTACATTCCGCAGCAGGCAATTACCAATGCCGACAATGTTGCCCAAACCCCTGAGAATACTATTACCATAAATCCCGGTGACTCCATCCCTTATGATACAGAAGTTTCATATGGATGCGCACCGCAATGGGTAATCTGGAACGGTTACTGTTATCCATATAACTATTGGCATCACTGGTACTGGCATAATCAATGGGTCTATTCCAACGGACATTACTGTCCGGCCCATTATTACCATCAGCACGGCCTCTGGCATGGCAGCAAATATTACCCCTACAAACATAATCTGCAGACCAGGCCAACGCAGCCAATCCGCTCAGTGCAACGCACCAACGGACGTTCGTTTGAAAGTCGTCCGGGCGGCAAAGGCCTGCAACCTCGCGTGGTAGAGCGTGGCGGCGAACGTGCCGGCGGTGAACGTGCAGGCGGTGAACGTGCAGGCGGTGAACGTGCAGGCGGTGAACGTGCAGGCGGTGAACGTGCAGGCGGCGAACGTGCCGGCGGTGAACGTGACGGCGGCGGTGAACGCGGCGGTGGTGGACGACGCTGATAGATTGCTTTCCCGGTTCCGGCAAATTGATAGAAACTGAATTGCGATAAAGAAAACTAGATTTTCTTTTTGATGAGGAGAAATATCATGAAAAAAGCCATTGCATTGTTGACTGTCCTGATGATGTGTTCGCTTGCGTGTTATTCCACTGACCTGATTCTAAACAATGGAGCCGCCTTCAAGAATATCGAGGTTACCCAGACAACTCCGATCGGCATTAATTTCATCTGTAACGGCGCGGCCGGCTGGGCTGATTTTAGAGACATGCCGATTAACGAGGCAACTTCTTTCGGTTACGATCCCATGAAGGCGGCGGCTTTTGAAAAACAGCTTCAGGATAATCAGGGAGCTGTCATACCGGACAATGCATTGCCTGATTATATTCCGCAACCGGAACTGACCAACGACAATGTTCCCCTGATCCCTGATAATACTATTGCAGTATATCCCGGCGATTCCATCCCCTATGATTCTCAAATAGTATATGGGGGCGGTGCGCCCCAATGGATATGCTGGAACGGCTGCTATTATCCATATAACTACTGGCATCACTGGTACTGGAACAATCGCTGGGCCTATTGCAACGGACGTTACTGTCCGGTTCATTATTACCATCAGCACGGACTCTGGCACGGCAACAGATATTATTCCTACAGACATAATCTGCAGGGCAGGCCATCGCAGGGATTCCGTTCAGCGCTCCGCGCCAACGGCAGTTCGTTTGAAAGACGGGCGGGCGGCGGCTTACAGCATATGGGCGGTGGAGGAGGACATTTCGGCGGTGGAGGAGGACATATGGGCGGTGGAGGAGGCGGACACCGCTGACATATCCTTTATTTTCCCTTCCGGTTGTTATCTGATGCCAGGCCGGGAGGGAACAGCGGCAAACGTAGTGAACAAATAATTTGAATATCCAATATTCAACAAGAAATATCCAATATTCAAGGTAAGAAATACCGCTGACGTTCCTGCTTTTTTTGAGCGGAATCTATGCTCTTGAATAAAATTGAAATTAGCTCTCGGTTTAATGAAGCCGTGAAGAAAGCCTGGTTGAAGATTGAATCAATATTTATGAAACGGGCTGATAGATCGCAATCTCTATGACTGTCTTTGCATTTTGCCTTTCCTTCATCTGTTGGATATTTCCCGCCCAGCGGGATCCCGCCTTGCGGACGGGATATTGGATATTCATTTTTTACCTGTAAATTCCAGGAAGCCCCACTGTTTTTACCGGTTGTACCATATTTTACACATGCGCTTGGATTTTTGCAGAAAAGGAAATGTTCCGAGCAGCAACATTATCGCCAGCAATTTCAGAGTGGCGTGTTCATTTATTTTTCTGGGCGAAGTTTCGATGAATTCGCTGCTGATATAGCCGAAATCCAATTGTCTCTTCCTGCCCCATTTTGCCATACTTTTAGCATAATAAATCTCTTCCGCGGCATAAATGTCTTCCCTGAACCCGCCAATATCGTCGAAAGCTTCCTTAAGGCAGAAAATATAGCATCCGGCGACCCATTTCCGGATGCCCGCATGGCTGTTCCATAATTTGGTGAACAATCTGATAAGCAATGGAGTATCTTCCGTAAATCCAATCTTAATTCCGCCGCCGTAATATTTGCCGGACAACAACATCTTCAGGGATTTGCGCAAAATCTCCGGACTGATTCTGGTATCGGCATCCAGAAAAATGAGGTTGGGGCTGTTTGCGGCTCTGCCGCCGCAATTTCTGGCGCGGGAAATCTGGTTATGTGCTTCAAAAACAACTCGCGCTCCGGCTTCCCGGGCAATTTCAGCAGTACGGTCAGTAGAATTGTTGTCAACAACAATGATTTCGCCGCGCCAGGGCTCCGCCTCCGCCTCTGCCATCGCCTTCTGCAAATTCTGCAAAGTGTCCGGCAGATGCAGCGCTTCATTATAGGCCGGAATGATGACAGAATAATCAAGCATGACTGTATTCCTTTAGGAGCCGTTCAAAAATAACCTTAACATCTTCGCGATTCTCCCGAATGCCTTTGTGTTTGCCGGTTCGTTACATACCTTCAGGGATACGCCTCTCCGGCAATTCCCAAAATCACTTCGGGATATTTCGCGAAACTTGTCAAGTTTATTTCTTAACAACTCCTTATTAGAAAACCTGCGAAACCCGGCGGTTCATTCGCCTTTTGAATGGAACTCAGTAACTGTATCGGTATTTGATTCGGTGTTCTGCTTAATTTTTTTGGTCGGGAAAATAACTACGGCAAATCCCCATCCCAGCAATAGATAAACGGCAATTTGATATATGAAAAAATATGTCAATGCGGCATTGCCGCTTCCGGTCATTGATTCAGTCATTGAGGATATTTTAAATGTGCAGTTGCAGGATATCTCTGCCAAGCGCAGTAATGCACCGTTCGGATTTGTTGATGCCGGAGCATAAACAAAAAACAGCATTGAGGCTATGCCCCACATCAGACAAACTGCAAGTACAATCAAACGCTTTGTTATCCGGGTCATAATTAATCTTTATATTAGGGATTAATAATTTAAAAGATAGAACAAAAATAACGTCATTTAGACAAAAATCAAATATAGTTTTTTAAAACCCAGCAAAAAAGAATGAAACTAAAATTTAAAAATTGAAGAAGTCCAACAGCCGTCGTGTCACCAGTTGCTCGATGAATAGTCACCGGCGCGAGGCGCTTTCCTTATTTTTCGATTGTAACGGGGGATATGGCTGGCCAA
>CAIKZE010000504.1 GCA_903831825.1 uncultured Lentisphaeria bacterium
AAGCGGTTGCGCTCTCGTCATGTCGGCTGCGTGCCGTATGAGTTCAGTCGCTACCCCGGTAGCGCCAGCCTCATCCGGCCCACCCCGCCAAAGACGAAATTCGCAATCTTTACTTGCTTTAAGATTGCGATTCGGTATAAACTGGACTTACGGGAGATACACTACGATGATCGAAATTATAAAAGACCATGTTGAGAAAGATTCAAAACTGAATTTTGAAGTAAGCCCGGATGGCGGTGATTTCAAAAAAAATGTCAGGGTACGAATAACCAATTGCGGACAAACTGACTTCGTCGGCGCACTGCGGCTTACCCTGGCCCTGCCGGAGAAAATGAATTCCCCATGGCGAATGGTGCCGGGATTTATCTACGGTGAAAACCGGAGATTAAATGAACGGAGCAGGGGTTATCCTCGAGTTGATTCTGCGTTGACAACCCCGTCCGCGATGAGTTCTTCCTGGTGGGATTTAGCCGCTGACCGTACCGCGTCGCCGCTGGTTTTCGCCCATCAGGACGGACAGGCGATTGCATTAGGCGGAGTACCCCATTTTACAGTTTCCGAAGGCGTGGTTTCGGATGATCCGGAGCCGCAAATCGGCATCGGGTTCGGCAATAACTACCTGAGGGTTTCAATTCCCGCCTGCGAAGAACCGTTTACTTACAGCGGCACTTCCGATGCGGAACCCACTATCCGCCGGATAACACTGCCGCCGGGCGGGTGGATCGAACAGAACCTTTTTGTCTATCAACTCGCCGGCGACAGGCACTGCTACCGGCTGGTCGTGGAGGATTACTACCGGACTTTGCGGCAATCCCAGGTTCCGGCGGAAAAACCGGCAACCGCACCCTTGCTGGCTGATGCGGTCACCGGCATCCTCGCCCATTATCATCAGGACGATAATTATTTTATTTACAGCCGTCCATATTTTCCGGTGATTGAACAAATCTGCAACGGACGCGGAACCACCGTCGAATGGCACCAGATGAACACCGGTTTTGTCAACGGCTTTCCGGTATGTCTGGCGCTGCTCAAAGCCGCCTGTACGGTTGAATCTTCAACCGCCCGGGATGCGGCAATTAAAGTCGCCAATCGCATCTGCGCCGAAGGTCTCAGCCCGTCCGGGCTGTTTCGCGCGGACTTCATGCCGCAATACATCAATTCTTTAAATGGACGCATGAAGAATCCAATCTATAGTGAAAAACGTCGCGGGGAATGGGGTTCCGGCTGGCTGTCCGACCCGGAATGGGTGCATTCCCGCACCATTGGCGATGCCTGCGACAGCCTGGCGGCAATGATTCTGCTGGAAGAGAAAAATCATCCGGAAAACACCTGCGTTTCACTATGGAAAAACGCGCTGCGGCAAAATCTGGACGCCGTACTGGCGATGCAGCATCCTGAAGGATCTTACGGCCAGTATTACAACGCGGAAAATAAAGCGGTGGTGAAAAAAGAGGGTTGCGGCGGTCTGTTGTGGATTCCAGCCTTGATTAAGGCGAGCCGTATTTTCATTGATGACACGGATTTTATGGAAAATGTCCGGCAATCGGTAGTCCGCGCCGGACTGGCTTATGCCTCGTATGTGAATAACGATAACATCTGGGGCGCTCCCGAAGACAACGAATCGCCGACCAGCGAGGACGGCATGAACGCGGTTATGGCCTATTGTGACCTGTACGAATTGACCGGGGAAAAGCAGTTTCTTGACCTGGCGGTAACTGCCGCCGACTGGATGCTGACTTTCCGTAAAACATATAATGTCCGAGTCCCTGAAAAATCAATTATGGGTCAATACCGGCTGAAATCGATGGGCGGAGATTTTGCTTCGGCCAGCAACAACCATCTGCATGTGTTCGAGGCGCTTTGCACCCGGCACTTGAAGAAGCTGACCGGTTGGACCGGGAATGATTATTACGCGGCAAGGGCGGATGAACACTGGCGGTTCGTCTGCCAGCATCTGTCCCGTGAAAACGGGATGTTCGGCGGATTCCGCGGAGCCATGGCCGAACAGTTTTACTGGACGAACTGGGGATCGTTCGGCAGTTCATGGCGCAAACCGGAAATATATCAGCAGAAAGGCTCGGCCTCGCTCTTTACCGCCGTCTGGTGTATCGCAGTTATTGCACTTGCAGCCGAAGACAATTTAACTTGATCAAAATAAAAACCTCTAAAATAAGGCAGAAATTACTATGACAGATACTTCTTCATTGGCGACACAATTTAACAAACAAGTGGCCGGCGGCTTTCTTTCAGTGTGCTGGGTGCATGATCCTGAATTGGCGAGACCGCATTTGCCGCGCGCTGCTCGCGCCGGTTATGGAACCTGGATATGTTTTGTCCGGCACATGAAATTAAATTTGCTTGATGCTTCGGTAAAAAATGCTTTACGGCAACTGATTGATATTGCGCATGAATATGAGCTTAAATTCGTTCTTGATACCGATCCGACGCATTGGGCGGAGGATGTGACCAGTCGTGATCCCAAGGCCGCTTTATGGGTAATCATTCCCGTACATGCATCTGTTTACAATGGCGAATTTGAAGTTTTCATCCAGGAACCGAGGGCCGGACGCCAAAGCACTGTTATTTCGGTATCCGACGCCTATATCTCCGGCGGGGCGACGCAAACGGTCCCGCTGGAATATGAATGGCAGCATATCGGCAAACCCTTTTCCGGTTATCAACTGCGCGGCAAAATGCCTGATAAATATCAGGGCCAGATTAAATTTTATGTGACGGCTTCCACCAACAGCAGAATTGATCATGCTTCAAAAACCTATTTTGCCATGCAGGCGGAATTGCTCGATTGCTATAAAGATTTACCGCTTGACGGCCTGGCCTGGGATGAACCCGGCAAAGGTCATGGATCACTTACTGCGTTTCGCAGCGGACATGATTTTTTGACGCTTTTCAAAGAGACGAACGGTTATGATTTATCCGATAATCTCATCTATCTTGATGAATTTGATGAGACCCCCCAGGCTGTCCGGGTGCGTTGTGATTATTATCGGACGCTCTCTGATCTTCACTGCCATATTCAGAAAGTGCATTTTGAACAGGCGAAGAGTATTTGGGGCAAAAATATTATTTTGGGAACGCATCCAACCTGGTCCGGATTGCCGACGGATTTAGCGGCAGGCGTTTTTGACCATTTTCGGATGAGTGAAGTCCTGAGTGAGTCATGGACGGACGGCGGCTTTCATCTTGAACGTAAAGTCCACATTTTTACCTTTATTTTAGCCGACAGCATCAAAAAAGCGTTCAATCGGCGCAATTCTTATTTTAATGACTGGATACTGCAACCGAATGCCTCTTATTATCGCCTGATGAACAGGATTAAAACGCTTTGGCATATTAATACCTTCACCCACGTTTACTCTGATTTTACCGAAAACCTCGTCGCCACGCAACTGGAACCCATGAAGAGTTTGGTGGATAAAGATGCGATGCTGCTGAATAACCTGGATAAACTGATTGATAATCGCCGCGGGGAAGCGGAGTTCGCGGTCTGGTATGGTTGGGAAGGATATGCCTCCATGCACAAATCCTTTTCTCGCTGTGACTACATTTTTATGGAGAATTTCAGTTTAGCCTCCGCCGATGTTTCACTGTTTTTTGATTTTGTCAGCTCCGAATTGCTCTTCGCCGGAAAAGTTATTGACGGGAAACTGCATACCAGCGGCGGCATATATTCCGCCCTGGTTATGCCATACGCCAGGGTGTTGCCCGCGGGACTCTGGCAAAAATTACTGGATTTTAACAGACAAGGGTTAAAAATTGTCTTTGTCGGCCCGGAGCCCGCATTTGAAGCGGACGGCAAAGCGATTGATTTTGCGGACGCAACAGGGTTTTGTTCTTTCGGTCCGGCGTCATATTTGCAGTTGGCAAAACAAAAAGGGTTCAAAATACAGCCGGATGAGGGCGAAACGCCCTTCCTGGATGTTGTTCCGCAGGTCAAAATAACCGATGATTCGATAGAAAAAATTACCAATGAATTTGGAGAATTAGTTACTCTTCATAATAATAAAGGCATCTATTGGCAAATCGGACTTGACCCTCGCGAAGACTTGGTCGATTTGCTTGTGCAATGGAAGAATTCTTCAGTACAAGTTTACGGCACCTGCATTTATCACCTGTTTGGCACTATTGAAGACGGGGTATTGATACTGGCGCCCAAAGTTGATCCAGCGGGATGGGGGATAACGCCATACAATCTTGAGTCAGGCCGCGATTTGCAGCATGAAGTAAAAATCAAGGCGTTTGATGGTATCATCAAATATGGAAAAGCCACTTTTGAGTTCAGTCATTGTGAATGGGCGGCAATTAAGATTAAAGACTATGCAATAGAGTCTTACCTGCACGAAGGAAATAATTTTAATATTAAAAAGGTGTAGTGTACAGATAATAGACCGAATCGGTTGAAGATAAAAGCATCTGAGGGTCAATGATTCGTCTTGATATCTTCGTTCAATGAGCCCTGGCGATAGCCTTCCAGGTCAAGCAGGATGCCCTTGAAGCCGCAGTTTTTAATGCCCTGAATGATTTTATCGCGCATGGCGGCAACATCCGCGATGTCATTGACGGAGGTTTCTATTTTGGCGCGCCCGTCGAGATAGCGGATCCGGCTGCCGCGGAAACCGAGACTGAATAGAAAGCTTTCGGCGGAATCAATCATTTTCAGGATGTCAACGTCAAGTTCCGTATGATAGGGAATGCGTGACGCCAGACAGGCGGCGGCGGGGTTGTTCCAGTTTGGCAGATTATATTTTTCCGCGAGGGCGCGAATCGCTTTTTTGCCCATTCCAGCTTCGACAAACGGATGGCGGATGCCCAGTTCATCGGAGGCTTTCATGCCGGGCCGGTAATCGTTGAAATCGTCCGTGTTGGTGCCGTCGGCGACGGCGGAGATGCCGCGAAGCGCGGCTTCCTTGATCACAATGCCCATTACATGTTTTTTGCAATGATAGCAGCGCTGTTCGTCATTTTTGCGGATTTGCTCGTTTTCGAGCGGATTCAGATGTACTTTCAGCAGATTATAGTTTTCACGCCTGGCCCATTCTTCCGCGAAAGAGCGTTCCGCATCGGGCAGCAGCGGCGAGTCAATATGAACCAGCAATACATTATCCCGGCCCAATACTTTATCGGCCGCCGCCGCGAGCAGGGTGCTGTCAGTGCCTCCGGAATATGCGATAGCCAGTCTGCCGCAGTTTTTTAATATTTCGATAAGTTTGGCTTCATAATCCACGGAGTTCATTTTCCCCTCTGGAGTTGTTTCAGATATTCCTGTTCCAGAACATCGGCCATATAATGCCAGTCGAATTTTTGAGCGACAAACTGCTTGCCGTTGCGTCCCATCTGCTCCGCCAAGGCGGGATCGCCGAGGATTTTCAGAACTCCTTCAACCACACTGTCAATATTTTCCGGTTTAGCCAGAAAACCGGTCTGGTTGTCGAAGATGACCTCGGGAGTGCCGTCAAGCGCAAAACCGATAGCCGGTTTGCCGGACGCCAGCGCCTGAACCACGGCGCGGGGCAGGCCTTCATGCAGCGACAAATGAAGCAGGATATCCATTTGCGCGATGTAGCGGTAAACCTGGTCCGGCGGCACCAGCCCGGCAAAGTGGAAACGGTCAGTCAGTCCCATGGACTTGATCTGCTGATCCAACTCCTCGCGCATGGAACCGTTGCCGACGACTAGAAAATGGGTGTCCGGATATTTTTCAACAATTTTACCGGCGGCGGGAACGAAATATTCATATCCTTTTTGCGGGAATAATCTGGCAACAGCCCCGATGACTTTGACATTTTCCGGAATTCCAAGCTGTTTGCGCAAATCCGGTTCCGGCGTGGAATTCAGGAACTTTCCAATTTCCATGCCGCTGTATACCACCTGATATTTTTCCGCGGGCGCGATGCCGGCCTGTACGCACTGGTCAATCATTGCCTGCGCGACGGCATAGATGCGGTGACTGTGTCTGGCAGCCCAGCGCTCGGACGCTTTATAGATGTAATTTTTCCAGGGTTTCTCATAAGGATGGAAGGCCTGTCCGTGGACCGTATGCACGACCAGCGGGACTCCGGCGTTCCAGGCCGCGACCCGGCCGATGATGCCGGCTTTCGAACTGTGGGTATGCACCACATCGAATTTACGTTCACGGAAAAACTTCTTCAGTTCGAAGTATGCTTTGATGTCCCGCAATGGATTGATTTCCCTAACCAGCGAGGGAATTTCAACGACTTCAAATTCAGGGAAGTCCGCTTTCTTGAGCAGTTCGCCTTCCGGGCCGGGCGAGGGACCGGTGACAAGCACGACTTCATGCCCTTTCTGAATATGACCGATAATGGTAAACAACGTGTTTTCCTGGGCTCCGCCGACAATCATCCGGGTGATAACGTGGCAAATCTTCAGTTTTTGTTCATTTAAAGACATATTTCCTCGCTTCCATCGCGCTGCTGTTTTGAATCGGCGCCGAAATTTCACTGTATCCTTCAACTTTAATTTTCACTATTGAGACGCCGGGTTGCGTTTCAGTAATCTGCAGATTTATATTAAAGTCTCCCGGCGCATATTCAAACGCCCAATCGTTGTTTTTTAAAACAAGATTCATTTCCGAGTTGACACAATACCAGTTGCCTGCCCCCGGCCAGCGGATTGCCGTCCTTTCCGCCGGACAGGTTTTAAGCAGAGAAGTCAGAAAAGCGGTTTTTGCCACAGTTTTTTCCGGAATAATCTGATTGACGTCGATGGCGGAGAGCAAAACCGCGGCTCCGGCGCAGGCATCCTTTCTGGAATTGGTGAGAATTAAACGGTCAATTCTGGTGACGCCGCGGACTTTCAGCGTATTGACGATGGCCTGGGCGGCTTCCCACGACGGGACATTGATCACCGTAGCGCGCTCGCCGCCCGGCGGGCAGATGACAACTGCCGGGGTCTGGCTGCCGCCGCCGCTCAAAACCACAATTTCGGGCGGCAGGAAGCGCGGTACGGCATGCCAGATAATCAGAATGGAAAAGACCGTTGCCAGCGCCGGCAGCAGAATTCTTTTTCGGTGTGAAGTTATCAGCAGCAATAGCGCGGCGTAGAATATCAGCAGCGACCACAATGGCGGTTTGATCATGGCGGTATTTTCAAAGTAATTGTAGAAAAAAGCGCATACGCCAGTCATGCCGTCCAGCACCAGTTCAATGATTTTACCCGCCAACGGGACCATAAAACTCAGGGGAATGACCAGATATTTGACGAAAACCAGCAGGTACAATACTGAAACAAACGGAATGATAATGAAATTAGCGATGATGGAAAGCGGGAAATAAATACCCTGATAATAGAGGGAAATGCCGCTGCTGACCATCCAGGCGATGACGCAGCTTGCCAGCGTCGCAAACAGTGCGGCCAGTTTGCGCAGTCGCAGCATTTCAAAAGCCGACCGCCGGGCGGGCGGAATCCAGCGGTTTTTCTCGCCGGCGGAACCGGCCCATTCCATTACCGACTCCCCTGACGCCAATAGGAAAATCACAATGATGAAAGAATATTGAACCCCGATATCGGAAATGTAAAAAGGGTTGATGCCGAGAATAATGACCGCCGCCAGAAAAACCACATTCAAGTTCGGAGTGTAATACAGAAACGCCCGGCATGCCGCCCACAGTGAAATCATCAGCAGTGATCTTACCGCCGGGGCCTGCATCCCGGTGGCGGCGACATACGCCAGCATCAGCGGGGGAATCGACAAATACCTGATCCGGAACGGGAAAGGCCGCAACAGCCATAGCGTCATCGCCGCCAGAATCGCAACGTTTAAGCCGCTGACCGAAAAAATATGGATGGTGCCGCTGCGGATAAAGCTGTTTCTGGTTTCGTCGTCTAGCCCCTGGCGGTAGCCGAAAAGCAGGATTGCCAGCATGTTTTTAGATTCCGTCTTCTTCATGCCTTCGGTGCTGGAGGCAACCAGCACATTGCGGAAGTCCAGCAATTTGCCGAGAAGACTGAACTCTTCATATTCGCGCAAAGCGGCCGCTTCGGAAGCGTGATAAGTCCTGACAATGCCGCGTGAAAGCAGATATTTCTGAAAATCGAAATTGCCGGGAATGGTTCTATGCAACTGCTGTTTTTCCGCCGTCCGTCCGGATTTCTCGGGAAATACGGTTAAGCCTTCTTCGAGTATTGCCGAATCCGCTTTCCTGAAAACCCCGTGAAGCCGGAGGACATCGCCATAATTCACCGGGCCGTAATCCTTCGGCAGAAAAAGGGCTGTTCTGCCGGAAGTTTTCCGCCATTCTTTTTCTCCGTTGAGCCGGATTTGCAGGATATCCGCTCTGAGTAATGTGGGATTTTGCATCCACGGCACGGTTGGGCCGCCGCAGGAGGCGTCGGAGACCCGGACGATTGTTTCGGCGCCGCAGTCGCGGTCGCCGGTTATTGCCAGAAAATCGTCATCCAGCGTCCGGAAATAGATTTCCACCGCCGCAATGCCGGTTAAAGTCATGATGGCGAAGGTCCAGGCCTTGGCTTTGGGCAGCAGAAAAACGAACAATAACGCGGGCAGACAGTACAGGATTCTTTCCGCCGCCGGTTTATCCGGCATCATGGTCATGGGCAGCAATCCGTTAATCAGGCCGCAGAGCAATACCAGCGCCGGATATTTATCCGTCAGGCTTTTGATCTCCCGGCGCAGGTCTGAGACAATAGATTGGATAGTGCTTCCTGCCGCTGTCATTTCGGTCAGGGGTAATAGACCCGGCTGACACGAAATACGGCAATCGGGTCACATGGAGGGGGCGTGGCCAATACTTCAATACTGCCCTCGCCTTTTTTGCCTTTCCAGGTGAACGAATATTCGGATTCGTCGTAATTGTGACTGATCACGGGCGCGGTGTTATTTATGAGGTCAATTTCAGCGTCAGTGGCATCGGACAACTTTTCCTGTGCGTATCCTCTGACTTTTCCGATTGCCGATGCGGGATCCTTCATTTCCACGAATTTCTGCTTCATTTCCTTCGTAAACGCATCTTCCTTGGGTGCGCTGGAACATCCGGAAACTGCCAGAACGGCGGGAAGAGCGAGTCCCGTAAAAAGCATTGACATCCGCAATTTGCTGATCATAGAGTTTATTCCTCTTTCAAATCCTTGTTACTTGGGTCTGATTGCTTTAATATATATTTCTTTGCAATTTCTAAAAGCGGCGGAAGCAGATTTTCCGGAACTTCCAGTCCGCCGAATCCGGTTCCCGGCATGACGCCCGGACTGTTTTCGCCGTGAAAATCACTGCCGCCGGACAACGCCAGATTAAATTCCTTAGCCAGTTCGATCACGATTCGCGTCTGAGTGGCATCGAATTTGGAATAGTAGGCTTCTACCGCGTCAAGGCCTTCCGGCGCGATCTTCCTGAGAACCCGGCGGACCCATGACCTTTCGTTCTGGTTGCGGTAAACCGGGTGTGCCCAGACCGCAACCCCGCCGGCCGCGTGAATTGCCGCTATCGCTTCGGCGGGCCAGGGCAAAACGCGCGGGTGATAGCCGGGAGTGCCTCTTTTCAGGCAGTTTTCAAAAACATCCTGAAGCGTATTGAAAGCATATTTTTCCTTGATGACCTGCGCAAAGTGCGGCCGGCCGATGATTTTGCCGCCGGAGACAGCCTCCACTTCCTCAAGAGAAACCGGATATCCGGCCTGTTCAAGTTTTTCCACCAGTTTCAGGTTTCTGTCGTGGCGCTCTCCCTGGATTCTTTTCATGAACTCGAGCAGTTTGGGATTGTGATGGTCAATAAACAAGCCGACGATATGAACTTCGCGCCCGTCAAACAAGGTTGATATCTCAATGCCGGGTATCGTCAGCATTTCCGGATGTGCCTTGCCGGCAGCCATGAATTCATCAATGCCGTCGGTGGTGTCGTGGTCGGTCAAAGCGACCGCCGCCAGTTCTGCCGATGCCGCCGCCGCTATAATCTCAGTCGGCGACAAAGTTCCGTCGGAAGCGGTGCTGTGTATATGTAAATCAATCTTTTTCAAAACAGTTCCTTATCTTTTTTATTCTTTGAAATGTAACTTGCAAATCTACTTTATATTTCATCAGTTCGCAACGTGAAATGTTTGAAAAATTCCGGATTAATGCTAAATTAAGGCTTCCCGGCAGGTTTTTTTGGTTTTAAATCTTAAAAAGTGAAAAGTGAAAGGTTAATATATGTCAAACCTTAAGAAAGGCGACATCCCCCGGTATACCGGCAAAAAGAAGCAATATTACCAGTCGCTGATTCAATCCAGAGACATCGTTCTCGGTCAGATGCAGTTTCACAGGGATGAAGCCCTGGATTGTTCAAACTCCGATAAGAAAGGCGTTACTACTCACATGGCCGACATGGGCAGTGATAACTCCAGACATGAGATGGAGCTTCATCTGCTGACGGAAGAAGGCAACGTGCTGGAACTGATTGAAGATGCCCTGAAGCGTCTGGCGACCGATGACTTCGGCAAATGCGAAGACTGCGGAGACGAGATTTCAGAAGCGCGCCTGGAAGTAAAACCTTATGCCAACTATTGTATTAAGTGTACTGCCATTCGCGAGAAAAACGGCGGAATAAATCCTAATCTTGAGTAGATTTCTAAAAAAATCGAATCCGGGCAGCTCTCACGAAAAAAAAGTTTTGTTTAATGCAGCAACTTTGGCATGCCTGTTGATTCTGATCGATCAGATCTCTAAAATCGCGGTCGAACATTATGTTCCCCGCGGTCAGCGGATTCCGGTTCTCTCCGGTTTTTTCAACCTCACTTTTATCACTAACAAAGGCGCCGCCTGGGGCATTATGCACGGCTACGGGTGGCTGCTGCTGGTGATTGCAATTCTCGTTATTATCGCATCTTTCTTTTTTATGCGCTGGCTTACCGAAGGCTGGAATGAGCGTTATTATGCGCTGTTCATCATCATCAGCGGCGTAATCGGCAACTCCATTGATCGTGTATGGCGCGGCGAAGTCGTTGATTTCCTTGATTTTTACGCGCTGGACTGGCATTGGCCGGCTTTTAATGTTGCCGACAGCGCCATCTGTATCGGGGTCGGGCTGTACTTCCTGTCGGTTTTTTTCCGCCCGTTGAAAGAACCCCCGCAAATGAATACCACGCCCAAAGACAGAATCATCACCTGATTGTTCCTTAATAATAATTGTATTGTTCAACGGCGGTTTATAAGATGAATTGTAATTCCAAAATTATGGTCATCATGGGACCGACGGCAAGCGGCAAAAGCAGTCTCGCGCTGAAAGTCGCCGCTGATTTCGGCGGGGAAATAATTTCCGCCGATTCGATGCAGTTGTATCGGGGGCTTGACATCGGCACGGCCAAGCCGACGCGCGAAGAGCGGGCCGCAATTCCTCATCATCTGATTGACCTTTTTGACTTCAGCGTCCGGATTGACGTCTACACTTTTCTTAAACTGGCCGAGGCCGCAATCGCGGAAATCCATTCCCGCGGACGTCTTCCGATTATCGCGGGCGGCACCGGGATGTATATCCGGGCATTGCTTTACGGCATTGACCCGCTGCCGGGAGATCCGGAACTCCGCGCCGGGCTGGATCGGCTTTACGACAATCCCGAAGGCTTTGAAAAACTCAAAATTCTGATGCGTGAAAAAGACCCGGCGGATTTTGAACGCTGGCACATGCACAACCGCAAACTCATTCGCGCACTGGAAGTGTTTGAGCTAACCGGCAAATCCATTACCGAATTACAGACTATAAACAAACCGCAACTGCGGTATCCGGTTATCGCCTGGAACTTAGCATGGGATAGAGAAGTTTTGCGGCGGCGGATCGAAGAACGCACCATTCAGATGCTGGCTGCCGGCTGGATTGATGAAGCCGCCGCCGCCTTGAAAAGCGGCATTCTGAATTCTCCGACGGCCCATCAGGCGCTCGGTTACCGGATCATCGGCGAATATCTTGCCGGACGGCTATCCTATGATGTGATGCGGGAGCAGATTATCACCGCCACCTGGCAGCTTGCCCGCCGCCAGATGACATGGTTCCGCCACCAGCATCCGGAAGCCATGACGATTTCAATGCCCGCCGATTACCCGGTTCTAGCCGCAAATCTGCGCGAATCTTTGGATGAATAAATATTTTATAATCAAGTGGATGAGAGAGATGGTATTGGGGATAAAAAAAGTAGGAAGGCGATCAGATTCTTCAAATAACCATGTTTAACACTTTACTAAGTACTACGATCTTCAACTGATGTGATCGCCTTCCAGGCGTCTGCCTTCATTTCTGGGTCAACCTTCAATTAGGTGTTTTTTATTCCTTGCAGACCCTAATTAGATTATATATCCGAAAATCTATTTTGTCAACACCTTTTCAGCATATTTCAGCAAAAAAGAATGAAACTAAAATTTAAAAATTGAAGAAGTCCAACAGCCGTCGTGTCACCAGTTGCTCGATGAATAGTCACCGGCGCGAGGCGCTTTCCTTATTTTTCGATTGTAACGGGGGATATGGCTGGCCA
>CAIKZE010000505.1 GCA_903831825.1 uncultured Lentisphaeria bacterium
TAATTTTAACATGGATACCGTCCTTTCGGGCTGCTTGCCCGGGTTTGTGTTTAAAGAACGGTATCTTTTTTATTGTCAAAACGCCAGCAAAATTACTGTTTTTTCCGTATTTCTCGCCGCAAATGCGGCTCAGTTCAAGGGAAGATATGCTTCAAATGGTATTCTATTAGATTATGTTGTTTTCGGACATTTACACAGCGCAATCATCGGTGATAATTTTGCACGTTCATCAAGTCTTTGTGGTGCAAATGCATATTCTGAAAAAAGTCTTAACCTTTCCGGTAGAGCAAGTCAAAACGTTTATTTAATCCATAGCAACGGCTTAATAGACGGCGTTAAATTTGATTTACAGGTAACAGTGGGAAAAGGCTATGCTTATGATAAGTCAATTATTGATATTTATCATAGCAAATCGAAAGAAAAAGCGACTGCCACAACGACAGTCTTTAAAGTAATAATCTAAACTAAAATAGAGGTAAAAAAATGAACGAAGAAATGAACAAAGCCGAAGAAATTTTAAAAGAATTTGATGAAAAAAGAAAAAAAATAATTGAGGAGAGAGAACTTGAAGACAGTCAAATTGAAAAAGAAAATCATAAATATTCTGTCCTGTATTCCTGTCTGCAGATGTTGACAACATTAAAAAATGTTTTTCCTGATGGATATAAAAAATTAATATCAGATCTAACAAAAAGCTGATTATAACGCCACGAACGGCTCACCATTAAATGAAACAGCCCTATATGACTTAGTTATCATATAGGGCTTTATTTTTGCACACAATAGCTTTAATCACAATTATGAAATACCAATTCAGCCATTTGATAATCCTGACTATTCCATAACCTTTTCTCCCACCGTGAATTCAAGTCACGGATAGCGGTTTCAGCGAACCAAATCTTATCATGCAAACCATTCCAATAATTACCAACCTCGGAGGAAATATCGTTTTGATGTTCGGCTGAATACTTTTCTTCCTCGGAAATCAAATCCTTTAAGGTTTTCTCCAATTCAGCACGTTGCGCCGTATATTCACGCTTTGTAAGTTTATCCTGTCGTATAGTCATAATCAATTACTCCTCTAAGGGGCAGTAAAATGCCCCATTAAAAACGTTATAAACCCTGCTGAAATTTGATGTTTTTCAACCACATATTTGCAAAGGAAACCTCGTCTGCCTGTTCTTTTTCATTGATTTTCCATACTCCCCCATCTTCAAAAATTCCCTGTCTATAACAGATTGAATTTTGAAAAGTCATGGGATAAATAAACATTGGGTCAGATTGACAGACCGCAAAGGTCATATCTGGATCACAACATAAATCTCCGTTCTGTTCGTAATAATGGGCTATGGAATATATATCGAATTTACAGGATGTTATTTGTACATCAGATTGCAATTTCTCAATAGATACATACATGAATTCCCCAGGCGCATTATCTATCTTTATACTGTCCTGTGTGCCAAGTAAAGCTATCATTGAATTGAATACTGTTACCGCCTGTTTATTTAACTTTTTCATAATCCACTCCTAAAAAATTAAGGCAGGGTTTGAATTCCCCTGCCCATGTTTAATTATTTATTTTTTAACTTTGCGACCGCTTCTTCCATCGCCGGTATCCGTCTGATTAAGTTTGTAAGTCTGCCATATTTTCCAGATTCGATATAGTCCACAAGGTCGTGGTCGTTGAGTTGGATTGCGAGGTCTAAGGCTTTTTCCTTAATCGTCATCTTTTTTTCTGTCTTTTTCATCTTTCTGTCCTTCCTAAATTTTTGTTTTTGCAACCAGTTTGATTGCTCCATACCCACATTATAATAGATGATATAAATAGTTGCAAGTCCTTCTCGTTAAGATACTTGAAAGATTCTTTGAAAATAAAAAAAATGGGGTTTGCTTTCCCCCATTCTTTACGAATTTATTACTTGGTGACTTTGACGGCTTTATCAGAGGCGGGTTTGCTGATTGTTACTTTTGCTTTTTTCATCAAAAATTTAGATTCAGCAACAGCTTTTTCAACCGCATCCTTGACAGGGTTTTCAACCGCAGGGGCAGTTGCCATCGGTTTGTTAAATTCTTCAACAAATTCTTTAATCAGCTTGCTGACCCTGTACTGGACAGATTCAGCATATTGAATGGCGGAATCGTAATCCTGAGTTCCTTTGCGAATTTCTTTGTAAATCTCCCTGGCTTTTTCAGGGGTTTCTGCGCCGATAGCATGAGGAACGGTGTGCATACCACTTACACAGACACCGGAAATAGCATCGCAGTAAACTTTGGCAGTCCCAAATGACTTTTCAAAGGCTTTGATGTCGGCGTTGATTCTGTGGAGAGTTACGAGGTTAGTGGTTTCGTTCTTGGCTTCCTGTTTTGTGTTCTTTGCGTTCATCTTTCAATCTCCTGTTTTTTTGTTTTTGCAGTTAGTTATTAACTGCTCCATACCCACTAGTATAATTCCGATTATTTGCGGTGTAAACCCTTGAAGCGCAGAATCTTTGAAGAATCTTTCAAGTTTCTTTTTGGTGGGAAAAGTACATGAAAGATATTAGACAAAAATCTTATAATGTGGTGTCAGATATAATACATAACAAAGGTGAAGAAATGAAGAAATGCAAACCATACCTTGATGTTTCCTTCTGTGTCGATTGCCAAAATCTCTCAAAATCTGAGAGAAAATTAAGACAAAAACACTTTAAAAAATTACAAAAACAAATGAATAAACAGAGCGAGGCATAAAATGATAAAAAGTATTGATATTATAGCGGATATTAAAGCTGAGGGTAAGGACATACTGACAGAGTTAACTGAACTCGAACAGATGGGAGAAAAAATTGAAAAAGAGCATAAATGTGAGGTATTTATAGCTATCACCGCACCGGGCAACTCTTTAATCTCCTTGACACCCACCAAACATATTTTTTTATCAGAAATGACACCAGAAAAGCAAGTTACTGCCATTGCAGAAGCTGTCGGAACCTTGGATACGGCACAAAAACTGGCACTTTTTTTTGAACTTTTTGGTAAGTCAGGTAGAGAAATATTTTCAATGTTAAAAGATTAACCGCCACCAAACATAGCACCACCGCCTTTTGTTCCCCTGAATAACATAGCCCATACCGGATAGCCTGTATGGGTTTTTTACTATCTGACTTCATCTCGACTTCCTCTCGACAAGTCCCCGACTTTTACCCGACACAACCAAAATTCAAACAAATTTGTAGAATGTCCAAAGACCCCAAAAAATCAGGTTTTTAAAATTCTTTTTAGAAATTCCAAAAAATACTGCAAATGGGGGAACAAGGAGGTCATATATGACACAAAACGATTATAACGTGATACGAGGCGCACTAAAGCCGTTTATTGCTGGAGGGCTGATAAGCGCAGGGGCAATTGATGAGATTAAAGGGTTGACAGTTAATGACATAAGCAATGCCCAAGCACAAGCCGGAGTAACACTGTCAAAGTGGGTAACAAGAAAAGAAGCCGCTAAACTATTAAAGGTTTCCGTATCATCTGTTATCCGATACGGAAAAGAGGGAAAGATAAGTTTTAAAAAATTATCAGAGGAAAGATTAACTCGATATAAGCGGTCAGATATTGAGGCATTTGAAAATGCGGAATAAGCAAAATTTAAATCTGGAACATAAAACTTCCGGATTTTTTTTGTAAATGTTTTCGGTGGAGTTATATTAACCAAATGATTTTTAACGATCATATAAAAATGAAAAAAGCGTGTATGTAGATTGTATGTTAAATAATGTTATTTTGGATTGTTTTAGGTTTGCACAGATAACCGTTTAACCTGAAAACAGAAATTTGAGCTGGCATATTTTATATTATTGATATGCCGGGAGCAAAAAATATGTAGTTGCGAAAACATGGGCGTCAATGAAACTAAGAACTAAAATTTCACTGGTTAACGTAGCGGTGCTGCTTTTTGCCGCAGTTATTACACTTTATATTGCAATAAATGATATTCTTGAAAAAAGCAATCAGGACATTAAGCAGTCTGAACAGGAAGAACTGATTCGGGTTAAAATGCAGATACGCGACATTGTGGATATGGCCTATGAAGTCGTTGACAGTAATTATACCGATTCATTAAGCGCAAAAGCGCTGGAAAAAAATTATGGATGGCTGTTGCGGGAGGCCGTCAATGCCACCAAAACCGACATCAATCGAGACCTTGCGCTGATTGCGGCGAATACGAGCCAGGAGGAATATCTTCGATTGGCAATAACCGCGGCGAAGAACTCCGTCAGTAACTTCAATGGTCAATACATTAAAGTCTTTTTCATTGCTGCCGGAAATGATAATTCGGAAGCCGTCCTGCCATATATCAAAAAATCCGCTGAAAAATCCGCTGAAGGATTCGTATTCAATGAATCCAGGAAAAATCCGGTGATCGCGTATTTCAGCAAAGTAGCCAATGACAAGATTATTGTCGTTGCTGAAATCGGCGCACAGCAAATCGGCGCCGAGGCGATGGAAAGGAGCAAAGCAGTGCTTCGAAAACTCCTGTATGATGAAGGGCGGGGATATGTTTTCGTCAATGACTTGAACTGTAACGTTATCATACACCCGTACACCACGGACATTGAGGGAATAGACTATTCAAGCCTGCCGGAATCAAAAAGGCAAAAGCATATTCCGGCAATGGTTGAATTGTGCAAACAGAAAACAAAAGGATATATCAATTATTCAGTGCCGAAATACGAGAGGAACCTGAACAATCCGCCGTCAGTCCCCAAGGTATCATATGTCAGGCTGTTTGAGCCGTGGGGGTGGATCATTGGCTCGGGAGCTTATGTCGATAATATCGAAAACCTGGCGGAAACCCGCAAATACGAAAAAATGGAACAGGTCAATGACTTAATCCTGAAAGTGCTGATCAGTTCAGTGCTGATTACTTTCGGCATGATTTTGTTTTCAATATTTTTTGCGGAATCACTCAGCAAACCGATTGTTAAAATGATTGATAAAATGAAGTCCGTGAAACTGGATGAGATCACGACTTCTTCAGTATCGCCGCTGAGGGGCAGTTACGAACTTAAAGAACTGGGGAACATTTTCAATAATATGCTTCATTCAATCAATGACGGAGTTAAGAAAATCCGTGAAACGACTTCAGTTAAAGAGAAATTTGAGAGCGAATTGAATATTGCCAGAAATATTCAGTTAAGCCTGTTGCCTAAAACATTCCCGAAATTGAATGAAAATACTGAATACGACATTTTCGGTGCGATTAAATCCGCCAGGATTGTTGGCGGCGACATGTATGATTTTTTCAATATTGATGATCATAATATATGCTTTGCCATCGGTGACGTCTCCGATAAAGGTGTTCCGTCTTCCCTGTTCATGGCGCTGACCAGGACACTGTTGCGTTCTAAAGCGGGAAAAACTCTTTCCGCCGGTCAGATAATGACTGAGATGAACAAATCGCTTTGTGAAAATAATGATGCTTCAATGTTTGTTTCATTCTTCATCGGCTTGCTCAATCTTAAAACCGGAAAACTGAACTATTGTAACGCCGGACACAATCTTCCTTTCCTGATTCGCAAGCATAATAAGGTAGAAAATCTGCCGGTAAGACACGGAATTCCAATCGGCGTCATGGATTTGGAACCTTATTACGATGATACGATTACGCTTAAAGCGGAAGACATGCTGGTTTTGTATACAGACGGGGTAATTCGCGGTCTAAACCGCCGGCATGAACTTTTCGGCGATGTGCGCCTGGAAAGAATATTGGAGAAATGCGTACTGTTGAAACCCAGAGAATGTGTTGACGCAGTTCTGGATGATGTTTTAGACTTTACAGGAACTGTCGAGCAGGAAGATGATATTGCCATTCTGGCCGTGAGTTATCGCGGGCGCGGACTTGACAAAAACAAAAATGCATCCTTCGTGATATAAAGGATCAATGAGCTTTAAATTACTATATAAAGCCGACAAAAAATTATATAATGTGCCAAATCTTGTGAGGTGTTTGGGTAAAGAGTGCATCAGCGCTTGATTTTTGCATACAGAAAATTATGTTACGTTTACATTCAAAACCAACAAAGGGGGAAATTCAGTATGAAAAAAATGTTAACTCTCGTTTTGTCCGCAGCGGCAGTATGTTGCATGGCCCAGCAGGCTGAAGTTAGAATTGATGTGGACGGTCTCAAGAACGGAATAGCGTTAACCCCGGTTAAGTCGTCTTTACTCGATGTCAGCAACGCCTCGTGGCTGCAGGATAATAAAGAATGCTATCTGGTTGTGAGCGGCGGCAAAATCACTAATGACTGGAGTGAGATGGAATTCAGTTTCATCCCGGAGAATGATGGAAAGGTAGCGCTGATTCTGCGCGGGCCATGGTATAAGCCGGGGACTGAAGTAACCAACAGGCCGGTGTGGGTGGCTTATGATGATTTGAGTGCAATCGGGGCCGATCTTAGAAACCCGGGCTTTGAAGAGGTTAATCCGGGTGCAACCGGATTCTTTAGCGGATGGGGCGGTGACCCTGCCAATATGATTGTGGGCAAAGATGATTCAAAATCCGGCAAGAATTACGTAAAGGTCTGGCACAACGTCCCGGTTGCCCAGAATATTGTAGTGAAAAAGGGTCAGAAAGTAACAATCAAATTCAGTATTAAGGCGATTCCGGCAGAATAAACACGGCGGTTTCTGAAAATCAGGCAACGGGCAAATTCCCGTTGCCTTTTTTCTGATAAGCCAGTATAAAGCGCAAATCTTTGAATCTTAACAGACACTGGACTTAGTTTGGTAAGCCTGTTCTTGGATTAATACGAATCCCGTTCCAGTGCCCACTTCTGTAATTCCTTTTCGGTTTCCGGCCACTTTAAAGCTTTTACTGTTTCAAAGAATTTCTTGAAATATGCCTTCATCGCCTGCTGGAAAATATCCAGATTCATGATTCTTTCGGCAAAACGCGTATGTATGTCCATTTCCTCGCCTTCAGGCAGCGAAAGCCCGCTGAAAGTGAAATGGTCGGCATCAAAAGTACCTGACCAGACATCTTCGCCGCGCGCCATGGCAAATTTTGCTTTCTTGAGTTTTTTGCCGACAATCAGCGCCGCTTTGGCCTCGGCGCTACGCTGAGGGCTGCCGCCTTTTTTAATTGTAGTTTCAGCAGCGCCTTGAGCTTCGGCGGAATACGCGAAAGTCAGCGGGCCTTCGATCATTACATCAAAATCGCCGAATTGTTCAAGTGATATGCGTCCGCCTTCTTTTTCGCTATAATACCACAGCCAGGTAAGGAAATCGCGGCCTGGATTCAGTTCGCCGTCCGGACAGTCAGAGAAATTAATGACCGGCAGATCGGCCTCAGTTGTGTGAAACATTTCCTCCAGCATTTCGCCGATGCCCACCTGGCGCGGCTCAATATTGGTGGTTTTATAGAAAAACGCAATAAAATTGTCAATCTGCGAGGTGGAGCCAGTTCCCAGATAAAGCATATTCGTAGACAAATCAATCACTACCGGAACTCCGCCCAGCGATGGCGGCATTTTCATCAAATGCTTCTCGATCACATCCTTCTTGATCTCGCTTTTGACACGCGACGGCACCATGAGCGCATTATTCGCCTGCATGTACACCAGTTCCTCACGTTTGCAGATGGCTTTCATGAGGACGGAAGGAATTTTCCGCTCCGCTTTACGCAGGTTCAGATAAAGATGCCCTCCGCAAATCGCGGTTTCTTCGTCAATTTTAGATTCCAGCAGATGCCGTCCGCTGACCCAGCCGATCTGCGGCTCGTCTTTTACCTGATCGAGCATTCCGGCGGTATCCGCCGCGAAAAGTTCAAGATAGTTTTCCGGCAATTTCGAAGCCAGTTTAAAGATTGCTGCGGCAAAAGTTCCATGTTCAAAAGGCATAATATGTTCAACTCCTGTTATTTTGTTTAAAATCTGCTAAATCTATTGCCAAAACTGCCGGTTTGCCAGTTATTTTACACTCTTATTGATAAATTATATCCGGATTAATTACGAGTTCGCAAAATTGATCGCCGCGGTCTTTGTAATCCTTGAACATATCCATGCTCGCACATGCCGGAGAGAGCAGGACAACGTCGCCATTGACGGAATTCCGGGCCGCGGCTGTAACCGCATCTTTGAAGGTGTCGAACAATTCGCAGGGAAAACTGCTGTTCAAAGTATCAAATATTTTCTGCCTGCATTGACCGATGATAAACCCCTTCTTTACAAAGCCGGAGAACTCGCGCAATGATGAAAAATCCATGTTTTTATCCAGACCGCCGAGAATAATATTAACATTTTTCCTGCCCTGAGTGGAAACGGTATGCAGCGCGACAATCACCGATGCCGGATTGGTTGCTTTAGAATCATTAATAAATATCACTCCGGAATGTTCGGCAACCTGTTCCAGGCGGTGACGTCCCGGCGCAAATTCGCATACCGCTTTTTTCAACGCAGGCGAAAACAGCGCGTCATGGCCCAGATAAATCCGCACCAGTTCCAGCGCGGCTGCCAGATTTTCCAGGTTATGCGGTCCTTTCAACTGCGTTTCCTGTTGTCGGACAATCAATTTCCCGTTATACAGCAAATTCCCGGCGCAAACGGTTATTTTATTACCCGCGCAAACCGGCAATTTGAATTCCGGGGTTTCGCGCAGACTCAATCCCGCCACCCGGCGTTCAACCGGCATCCGGTCAAATATCTTGAACTTGGTTGCGGCATATTCATCCATGCGGTCATGATAGCGGTTGAGATGGTCGCTGGTGATGTTCAACAATACCGCGGCGAAAGGATTGAATTTAAAACAGCGTTCAAGCTGAAATGAACTGACTTCGATAACCGGCAGCAGCCCTTTGCCGGCTTTGTTTTCCAGAATGTCCGCGCAGATATCGCACAGCGGAAGGCCGATATTGCCTGCGGGGCGGGCGTCAACGCCAAGCGCTTGCAGCAAATGCACTGTCAGTTCAGTCGTCGTGGTTTTGCCGTTAGTTCCGGTTATTGCCAGCATCGGGCCGTCGAAATGGCGCGCTCCGAATTCCAGCTCGCTGATCAGCTCAACTCCTGAAGCCAGCGCCGCCAGATAGACTGGGGAACACGGCGGTACTCCGGGACTGACTATCAGCAGATCGAATCCGGTAAAAATAGAGGAAGACGGTTTTTCCGTGGAAGCGGGAGCATCTTCGAAGAATTTAATTTTGTGTCCGGCGGCTTCAGCCAGCCTGGCGGCGGCAAGTCCGCTCACGCCCCGTCCGATAATACCTGTTATCATGTTTCGTCTGCCGCATCGGCATCAGTTTTTTTCTGAACCGGTTTTGATTTCTTGCGCTTGGCGTCTTTGAACTTTTTCAGACTGTAAAGCTTGGCCGGATTAATATCTTCCGGCTTTAACAGCAACACGGAAAATTCCAGGACTACTTTTTCAAATTTCTTATTGCCGTCAGCATTTTTATTATTGCTGTTGTCGTCCAGCCCGTCCAAATCGGATTGCCGGCGGGCCACCCACATCTCATCGAATTTATCATGGACTTTGATGAACCATGCGCGGTCAATTCCGGTCGATATTTCCAGTTCCTCCGGATCTTTCATCCAGGAATGCACGGTCATGGCATAAGCCATGTAATGCTGCCGGGTCAGTTCGGCGCCATGTTCATCCTTCCCGGTAATAATCATGGTTTCGCAATTTTTGAGATATTCGAGAACACTGTCCCGGGTTAACAGCATCTCATCGCCATCCTTGTTCTCGCCTGCATTGCAAACTACCCCGGCAGTCATTCCCAAAATAGCCATTACAATATAAACAAATCGCATCGTATATTATATCTTTCAATTTTAAAATTTATAAACCATATCCGGATAAAATTTATCCGTGATCTCTAAAGTTTCCTTAATACAGGAAACCACTTATTTATTATACTACAAAAAACACGACAATAAAAATATAAATGATTGCCATATGACAAAAATCAGTGTTTTATTTACTGCGACTAATATACTGCGCAGGCGTTTACACCAGAACTATCTTCTTGATATTTTTCTTGCCGGCTTTGAGGATTATGGGCCCGGCGGCGAAAACGTCCGCTTTAATCTTTATCTCGAAGCTGGTGATGCGCTGATCGTTAATATAAGCGCCTCCGCCTTGAATCAGGCGTCTCGATTCGCCGTTGGATTTGCTGAGACCGGCATCGGTCAGGAGTTTTACAATCCAGATACCATCGCCGTCAACTGCTGATTGCGGCAGTTCATAAGCGGGGAGATCGTCAAACCCGGCTTGACTGTCGGCTTTGACTGCGGCAACCGCGCTGGAAGTCTGGATTTTTCCTTCAGGGTCGGCAAAGCCGAATTTGCTGCCGGCGGCGAGATAGGCTTTGATAGCTTCGGTTTCGCCGTGCGCCAGTTTGGTGGCTTCAAACGCCAGAATTTCTTTGGCCCGGTTGATTGCCGGGGCCTGCAATTGCGCCAACTGCCTGATTTCGTCAACCGGCAGATTGGTGAAAAAGCAGAGCAGTTTCTGAACGTCTCCGTCTTCGCAGTTGCGCCAGAACTGGTAATAGTCAAAAACCGAAGTGCGGGAAGTATCTAGCCAGACATTGGTCCCGCCTGCGGTTTTGCCGAATTTATTGCCCTGGCTGTCAGTCAGCAACGGAAAAGTCATTGCGAACACTTCGTTCTGGGACATCTTTCTGACCAGTTCGGTGCCGGCGACGATATTGCCCCACTGATCCTGTCCGCCGAACTGCATTTTGCAGTTCAGATCGCGGTTCAGCACGTAGAAATCATAGGCTTGCAGGATGGAGTAGTTGAATTCCAGAAAAGACAGGCCGGTTTCCAGGCGCATTTTCACCGAATCCTGCGCCAGCATGCGGTTGACGCTGAATTTCGACCCGATATCCCGCAGGAAATCTATGTACAGCATATCCTTGAACCAGTCAATATTATTGACAAAATGCGCATTGCCTTCCGCCACCGAGATAAAGTGCGCCAGTTGACCGCGGATGCATT
This sequence comes from uncultured Lentisphaeria bacterium, assembly GCA_903831825.1. GTDB lineage: Bacteria > Verrucomicrobiota > Lentisphaeria > Victivallales > Victivallaceae > CAIPAT01. The sequence goes on from CAIKZE010000505.1 coordinate 10,980, forward strand.
CCGCATTCGCCGCGATTTCTTCCTTGGTCAAAATCGGACGGGCGCTCTGCTTGCCCGACGGATCACCGATCTGCGCGGTAGCGCCGCCGACCAGCACAATCGGGATGTGTCCGGCTTTTTGCAGTAAACGCATCGCCATGATTGGCAGCAGATGCCCCACATGCAGGCTGTTGCCCGTCGGATCAAAACCGACATAAAATGCTATGCGTTCGTCATCAAGCTGTTTTTTAATATTTTCAGCGTCGGTTTCCTGATAGACAAAACCGCGTTCTTTTAATTCATTGTAAATGCTCATTTCAAATTCCCTTGTTTATAGCCCATCCTGACTTTGACTTCATACGGCAGCAAGTCATAAAGGACTAAAAATATACCAGATATAATGATATTTGCATAACTGGAAATGAAGTTTTTTCAAAAAACCTGATTGTCTCGTCCTGAAACATCAACTAAAAAACTGGAACGTTATCGATTTTTCCAATTTATCAACTCTATTTATTGAATTTTAATCGGAAAAAGTTCGATTTTTCGGGTAAACCTATTATATTACGCATCTTAATATTATTCCGGTTTACAGGGATAACCGGAAATATAATTGTAACTCGTCAGGCATCATGGTTAAACGGATGATGGGACTATTGCGCCGGATGGGTAAAACATAAAGGGTAATCCAATGTGGGACAGGCTTGGCAGTATTTTTACCGATTTATTTGCGGCAGGGTTCAACTGGTTTTATATCGTTTATAAAGCAGGGGCGTATCCTGAATTTTACTGGCTGTGGTTCTTTTTTATTGTATTTGCAGTCTGGCTGGCCAGCGGCTTCATTGCTGCAACTATTGCGGAAATGAGAAGTCATAAGATGAAACTGCATTTCTGCATGGGATTGCTGTTGCCCTATGTTTACCCGTTTTTGCTGCTCAACCATCTGAAGAAACTTGCCCATGTGGAGAAAGTGGATAAAATAGAGGAAGAAGTCGGGGAAACTTATCAACTGACCGCTAAACTGATGGATAAAATCGAAGAAAAAGATGCCATGAGACAGGCTAAAATTGATGCCAGACGGCTTTTGAAGGAAAAATCCGCATCTTCGGCAGTAGACAGACTTGAAGCCGCCGGATTGAGAGCCGCGCCTATTTCCGCGCCCGAACAGCCCGAAGAAAGCCTGGTCGCACCGGCTCCGGAGTCGCTTCCGGTACCGGAAATCAAGGAAACTCCCGCAACCGATGAAGTTTCCGCGGAACCGTCAAAGTATACTCGCGGCTATCTTGAAAGTCTTTCCGTGGACGAGGCCGGAAACCGGGTCGGGCCGTTCAGCATCAAACTGAAAGACAATTCTTCGCTGACCGCGGAAACGATTAGAAGTGTTCAGGACGATCTCGCTATATTTGAGATATTGAACAAAAATGGTGAAATTAAAAATATAAGAATAAAATTCGCTAATATTGAATCCTGCGAAAAAATGAATTAACAGGGAAGTCAGAATGTTTAAGCCAGTCAGTAATCAACCTAAATTTCCGGAAATGGAATGTGAAATTCTGGATTTCTGGAACAAAAACCAGATTTTCGAGAAGTCGCTGAAAAATCGCAGCGGCGGCAAAGAATATGTATTTTACGACGGTCCGCCGTTCGCAACCGGACTGCCGCATTACGGGCATCTGCTTGCCGGAACCATTAAGGACGTGATTCCCCGCTACCAGACCATGCGCGGCAAGTATGTCAGCCGGGTATTCGGCTGGGACTGTCACGGGCTGCCGGTAGAGAATGAAATGGAAAAAGAGCTTAATTTATCCAGCAAAAAGGATATCGAAGCATACGGTATTTATAAATTCAATGAAGCCTGCCGCGGCATCGTGTTGCGCTATACTTCGGAATGGGAGCAGGTCGTCAAACGGATGGGCCGCTGGGTGGACTTTAATGGCGGGTATCGCACCATGGACCTCAATTATATGGAATCCATCTGGTGGGTATTCAAGCAGCTCTGGGAAAAGGGCCTGATTTATGAAGGATACAAAATCCTGCCTTATTGCCCGCGCTGCGCTACGCCGCTGTCTAACTTTGAAGCCAATCAGGGTTATGTGGAAGTAGTGGACCCTGCAATCACCATCAAATTCAAAGCCGCTGACGAGGAAAATACTTACTTCCTGGCATGGACCACCACGCCCTGGACATTGCCCTCGAACCTGGCCCTGGCGGTGGGCCCGAATATTGATTACCTCAAAGTCAAAGACGGTGAAGAGTTCCTTATTCTCGCCGAGTCACGACTTGCGTCATATTATAAAACCGGGCTGCCGGAAATAGTCTCCCGTTTTAAAGGCTCCGAACTCAGCGGACGGAAATATTATCCGCTGTTCAATTATTTCGCCGATTTGGAAAAACAGGGAGCCTTCCGCATACTTTGCGCCGACTATGTCAGCACTGAGGACGGCACCGGTATCGTTCATACTGCTCCCGGATTCGGTGAAGATGACAATGCGGCTTGCAAAGCCCACGGCATTCCCGAAGTCTGCCCGGTTGACGAACAATGCTGTTTTACCGCCGAAGTCGGCGATTACGCCGGGCGCTTTGTCAAAGACACTGACAAGGATATCATTCGCAGGCTAAAAGATGAGGGAAAGCTTGTTCATCGCGGCACCATCAGCCACAATTATCCGCACTGCTGGCGCGACGATGTTCCGCTGATTTACCGTGCGGTGTCCACCTGGTTTGTCAAAATTGACGAAATCAAGGAAAAAATGCTGAAAGCCAACAGCCAGATCAACTGGATGCCGTCGCACCTGAAAGAAGGACGTTTCGGCAAGTGGCTGGAAAACGCGCGTGACTGGGCGATCAGCCGCAACCGTTACTGGGGAACTCCGCTGCCGATCTGGAGAAATCAGGAAACCGGCGAAACCGTTTGTATCGGCTCGGTTGAAGAACTTGAAAAACTTACCGGCAGGAAAATCACCGATATTCACAAGCATTTTATGGATGAAATGGTCATTCCTTCGCCGACCGGCAAGGCCCCGCTGACCCGTGTGCCGCAGGTGCTTGACTGCTGGTTCGAAAGCGGCTCCATGCCCTACGCCCAGCATCATTATCCTTTTGAAAACAAAGCTCACTTTGAAGCTAATTTCCCGGCCAACTTCATTGCGGAAGGCCTGGACCAGACTCGCGGCTGGTTCTACACCCTTGTAGTACTCGGCGCCGCGCTGTTTGACAAACCGCCGTTTGAAAACGTCATTGTCAATGGCTTGATCCTGGCTGAGGACGGCCAGAAAATGTCCAAGCGCAAAAAGAATTATCCCGATCCCAAAGAGGTGATTGACACCTACGGGGCCGATTCCCTGCGACTGTTCATGCTGGGGTCGCAGGTCGTTCGCGCTGAAGACCTGAAGTTTTCCGAAAACGGCATCAAGGAAGTTCTGCGCGGCGTGATGCTGCCGATGTGGAATGCTTACAGTTTCTTTGTCACCTATGCCAATGTTGACGACTGGCAGCCGGAAGCCGGATCGCGCGGACCGGAAAATCCGGCAAATCCGCTGGACCGCTGGATTCTCAGTTCACTGTCCCAGATGGTTGAAGAAATTGAATACGAAATGGACCGCTACAATCTGCAGAAAGCGGCCAACCGGTTTGAAAAATTTGTTGATGACCTGACCAACTGGTACATCCGTCGCAGTCGTCGCCGTTTCTGGAAAAGCCAGAACGATTCCGACAAGCAGGACGCCTACCAGACGCTGCATTATGTGCTGCTGACTTTTGCCAGGACTGCCGCGCCGTTCATTCCGTTCACTACGGAAATGATTTTTCAGAATCTGCGGACGGATGACCTGCCCGAGTCAGTGCATTTGTGCGACTTTCCTGTCGCTGATACCGGACGCCGCGATGTTGCGCTGGAAGTCCAGATGGAAAATACCATGACCTCGGTTTCGCTGGGCCGGTTCCTGCGTTCGCAGCATTCGCTCAAAGTGCGCCAGCCGCTGGCCAAAGCGATCATCGTAATTCATGACGACGCCATCCGGAAAATGGTTGAAGCGACTGCTTCGATTATCGCGGAAGAGTTGAACGTCAAGGAGATAGTATTCAGCAGCGGCGAGGAAGATCTGGTCGTCCGCAAGGCGAAAGCCAATTTTAAAGTGCTTGGTTCCAGACTCGGCCCCAAAATGAAGGAGGCCGCCGCGCTTATTGCCGCCTTTTCATCAAAAGATATTGGTTTGATTTTAAGTGGAACGCCTCATCAGGTGGAACTCAGCGGCGGAGAAAAGCTGGACATCGGCGCGGATGATCTGATCGTTCAGCGCGAAGAAAGGCCCGGCATGACCGTCGCTACCGAAAGCGGCATTACGCTGGCGCTGGATACGACACTGACCCGCGAATTGGAAGAGGAAGGATTCGCCAGGGAATTTGTCAGTAAGATCCAGAATATGCGCAAAGACACAGGGCTGGAAGTTTCTGACAGAATTTCGATCCACTATTGTCTGGATAGTTCTTTCAAGTCGGCGCTGATTAATTTTAGTGATTATATCTGTGCGGAAACCCTTGCGGAAACCCTCGCGGAAGACAAAACCCTCGAGAACAGTGCTGAAACACTGGATATCAACGGTATTGCCTGTCTTGTCAGAATGCGGAAAAATATTTCCTCCTGCATGAAAAAAGGTGTTGAAGAATAAGCATCTTTTCATGCTTGCAATCAGAGGGGATAAATGCCCGGCAGAAAAACATATCAAGCGGCGATGATCCTGGCGATGACCGGGCTTTACTTCTTTTCATTTTTTCAGCGAGTGGCTATTCCCGGCGCGATCTTTAACGACATTCAAACTGAATTTGCCGTTTCCGCGGTAGAAGTGACCAGGCTCAGTGCCATTTATCTGTTTGTTTACGCCGCGATGCAGCCTTTCGCCGGGCTTTTAGCCGACCGTTTCGGCGGAGTCAGGGTTGTGGTTGTCAGCGGAATACTGCTCTGTACCGGGTCTTTGCTGTTCCCGATGGCGCAAGGCGAATGGGGATTATACCTGAGCCGGGCGCTGGTCGGTTTAGGCGCCAGCGCCATGTATTTGTGCCTGGTCAAAGAATCCGACCTTTATTTCGGCGGCAAGAACTATGCGCCGATTCTTGGTTTTCTATGTCTGCTGGGATATTGCGGCGGCTTGGTCGGCACCCGCCCGTTCCGGTTGATGGTGGAGAGCATCGGCTGGCGCAATTCATGTCTTATCGTTGCCGTTGCCGCCTGTATCGTTCTGCTCCTCACCTGGCTGATTATGCAGCGTATCGGCAGGAAATATGTTCCGCAAAAAGAGGAACGCCTCTGGAGCAGCACGATTGATGTGTTGAAAAACAGTCTTAACTATCCGGTAATTATCACCGTTTCGTTGTCGTTTTCGATATATTTGAGCATTCAGGCGACCATCGGCCAGAAATTTCTGGAGGATATTTGCGGAATTTCACCGCTGCAATCCTCCGGCTATACTTTTATCATGATGCTGTGTACCATGAGTTCGCTGGCGCTTTCCGGCATCCTCAGCAAACTGCTGAATAACAACCGGAAAGGATTTTTGGTATTTTACGGAGTTGCCCCGCTGGTCGCAACCGTACTGTTGCTGACCGGCACCATCTTCCGGGCTTCCCCGCAATTTTTTCTGGTGGCGTTTATTCTGCTGGCGCTTGCTGCCGGCACTTCCCCTGTAACCACCCTGTTGATGAAAGAAATGAATCCTCCGGGAAAAGTTGCCGTCTCTATCGGAATATTGAATACGACAGCGTATATTATGGTGGGAGTCATGTCGCAGGTTATCGGCAGGGTGTTGGACATTTTCAGTGATTCGATCACGGTCACAGACAAAGCCAGAATTTATCCGCCCAAAGCCTATATCACGCTGTTCAGCATTTTGCTGCTGGTTGCGCTGGCGGCGGCCGCCGCGTCATTTTACAGCCGCGAAAGTAACGGCAAAAATTTAGGAGATCGTTACGGCAGAGTGAAATTACCTAAGCACGGTTGATTTGCAGTATGTTTATACTCTATAAGGTTGAAAATTTAAAATAGACGAGCAGGATTGTGGATTGGATTTTTTCGATCCGACTGATTGGCGATATGAATATCGCCTGAAGGAGGAACGGGAAAATACGGCCGCAAGACACTCGCCGCAAAGCGGTTGCGATCTTTTGAGTTTGGA
>CAIKZE010000506.1 GCA_903831825.1 uncultured Lentisphaeria bacterium
ATCTTTGACCCCCTGAAATTTAATACTTGTACTTGTCCTAGTTCGGACAAGTATAATATAGAATGAAAATTCCTATAAACAAATAGAATTTTTAAAATTATGCGGATATTTTGAGCCCCAGTAAAGACTGAGGCATTACTATTTTCATTCTTTTTTGCTGGCTTTTTGCAGAAAGCTATTGACAAGTAAAGAAAAAGCATTTATAATATTAATAAACCTAATCGATTAGGTTATTGTTTTAACTTGGAAGTTCGGAGATACAAGCATGGCGGTCACTTTAAAAGACATTTCAGCCCAAACCGGGATAAACACTTGTTCTGTCTCCCATGTTCTAAACAACCACCCCCGAGCGATGGAATTAAAGGCGGAAACTCGCGAAAAAATTCACCGGTGTGCTAGAGAGATGGGGTATGCGCGCAATGAAATTGCCCGGTCAATGGTCACCGGCAGAAACGATGTGATCGCGTTTATTTCCTGTGATACCGGGGCCTGGGAGTATACCGGCAAGATCATGTCCGGCATAGTGGAGGAAGCCACCCGGCAGAGTTTTGCGGTGAAAGTCTACCATCTGGCGCATAGCAATCCGGAGAATATTATCCGGCAGTTAATAGAGCAGCGCGTCGCCGGGGTGATTTTTCATTCCGACAGAAACATTGATCTTGATTTTATCCGGAGCGAGGCGGCTAAAAAACATATTCCGTGTGCGACCGTCAATCTGAGCAGTATATCCGCCGGTATCGGCGTTACCTCCGATGATTTTCAAGGAACCAGAGAGGCGGTGAAATATCTTGCCGAGCTCGGACACCGCCGTATTGCATACATTTCAAACAGGCTGCGGCTGGAATTTACGGAGAATCGCGAAAATGGCTTTGTTGCCGGAATGAAAGAATATGTTCCACACTCCGGCATCATGCAGATTGCATACGGCATCAATACCGACTATGATGAGAATCTGCCGGCCATCAGAGAACTGCTGTCCGGAAGTGAGGATAAAAGGCCGACCGCAGTTATCTGTTATTCCGATTACATTGCCTGTAATGTGTTGCAGGCGGCTTATCAAATGGGCATAAAAGTGCCTGAAGAACTTTCGGTCATCGGCTTTGCCGATATGGATGTTGCAAAATATGCGACAGTCCCGTTGACTACGGTGGCTCAGCCGTTTGAACAGATGGGCAGAGAAACGGCGAATATGCTGATAGAGACGATAAAGAATAAAAGGGTTGATATTCTGGACAAAGTAGAAAACCGGAAACTGGCAGTAACTCTGGTTGTCAGGAAATCAACAGCGCCGCTAAATAAGAAGTTCTAATCCCGCAGTCGCGGGACCAGTCAGGAGATTGGAGGGGTTCTAAATTGCGGAAGTTGAAGGCAGGAAAAGTTGGGAAGTTCTGGCGTTTGGGCGGGCGGCGGCGGGATCAGGAGTTCGGGAGTGGTAAAAAAAGAGCAATTTAAAACTTAAACGAAAGAGGTGTAGTATGAAAACTAACAGTCTTCAAAAGAGAAAGAGGTGCAACATGGAAACAAACAGTCTTCAAAGGGAAAAACATGGAATCAGTACCGCAACGAATTTTACACTCATCGAACTCCTCGTCGTGATCGCTATCATCGCGATTTTAGCCTCAATGCTGCTGCCGGCTTTAAACAAGGCCAGAGACAAAGCAAGAACAATTGCCTGCGCCAATAACTTTAAACAAATCGGTCTTGCCCATGCTGCTTATATGGATGCCAACCTGGATTACATAGTACCTATGGCGAATGGACCAACTCCCGGTGCATCGAACTGCTGGTTCAGTGCATTGTCAGGAGTGGATACTGCAGGCAAGCGCTTTGCCGTTGGATACGGGGTGGAATATTATGGTAGTGGCGTTTATAATATTCTAAAACAAGGGAATTTTCAGTGTCCTGCGGAAATTCTTGATTTTTCCACGTTTACTTATACTAATTATTCCTTAAACTATTATGCACAAAAGCAAGGGGGCGGCTTTGCTGGGGGCAGAAAACTGTCTACCGTTTCCAGCGCAAGCGCGGCGATTTTTGCAGCGGACAACTCAAGGTTTGACAACTATTATTTCTCTTGGACAGAGTATATATCATATCGCCACGGACGTTATTTTAAGCCGTACATCACAGCCAATCAGTACGTTGCGCCGCCAAGCTGGCCTGGTACAGCTAATTTCTTATATTTTGATGGACATGTTGATAATCGCAAATACGCCTCATTATTAATTGGAGGCAGTGGGCAGACTGTGCTGAAATTAGGATTTCAATAGAGCATTATTGATAACAAAAATGAATAAAGGACAATACATGAGAAACAAATTGATTCTTACCATCTGTCTGACCGCATTGCTGCCAGTTGCTGGTGTTTGGACCGCTCAGGCATTGGCGGAAGAGCAGGCAAGGATGACTATCTCTGATAACGGGAATGCCTTGATGAAGGTTGTTATTGCAGCAGAACATACACTCCCGGAGAAAACGGCAGCCGAAGAACTTACCGTTTATCTTAAAAAAATCACTGGGGCTGATTTTCAAATTCAAAAAGAGTCCGAATTCAAAGACGATTCTCCAGCCTTATATGTTGGACAAACGGCGTATGCCAGGCGGAATGGCGTTGGCTTTACCAGGCTTGGCGATGAGGAGTGGATAGTTAAAAGTGACAAAAACAACATCATCATTACCGGCGGGCATCCCCGTGGAACGCTTTACGGCGTCTATCATTTTCTGGAAGATAACCTTGGCGTCAGATGGTGGACTCCGCAAACCGAGTCAGTTCCGCGCAACTCAAGTTTGACGATAGAAAGGCTGGATCGGAGTGGCAAGCCTAGGTTCGCCTACAGGGATATCTACTTGGTGGGAGGGCAAGGGGCCGCCGAGTTTTCCGCCAGGAGCCGTTTAAGCCAGAATATTCCCAAATATGGCGGACAAATACTGTTCGGCGGGCCAGGCAACTGTCATACCATGTATAGTTTTTTAGGCAAGAGCGACGAGGTGAGAAAATTGTACCAGAATCATCCTGACTGGTTCCCGCTTATGGACGGCGTCAGAAAATTGGATTCCATCCACCAGGATGGCGGTGCGCAAACGCAATTGTGCCTTAGTAATCCTGAGTTGCGGAAGTTCTTTGTCGAGAGAATAAGAGGATTCATCAAGGAGGACAAGGAGAAAGCAGCCAGGCAGGGTATCCAGCCTCCCATGTTCTATGCAATCGACCAGAACGATTGTTATGACGGTTTTTGTAAATGTGATAAATGTATGGAGATCGTAAAGAGGGAAGAAGCCATTTCCGGACTTGCGCTGGAATTCACGAACTACATTGCGGAAAGTCTGAAGAACGAGACTAATGCCACGTTTCTGATGATGGCGGAACATGTGCTGGAACAGCCGCCCAGACTCATGAAAGCGTTGCCGAACGTTGGGCTCCGACTTTGCGACACCACAAGCAATACGATCTATCCGTGGACGCATTCCGACAATACCAGGCACCGGGCGAATATTGACGGATGGTCAAAAATAACTAATAGAATTGTGATATGGGATTATTCAATTCATTACGGCGGCGAGTTCGCCGGAATCAATCTGCCATTCCCGAACGAAAGGACCTTCGCCCCGGATCTGCAATATCTCGCAGGGCATAATGGATGTGGCATATTCTTCGAACATGAAGAGATGCTGCGCGGAGACATGCGCGACCTTAAAATATGGCTTGAAGCCAAGCTTGCTGAAAATCCATATCTTGATTACAGGGCGCTGGTGAAAGACTTCACGGATGGTTTCTATGGAGCTGCCGGAGATAAAATAAGAGAATATATTGCATTAAAAGAAAAAGCCGCGGATAAAGGAAAAGCGAAACTAACCTACTTCCCAGGTGCGAACGCATTCTCGTATCTTGACTGTGAATTCGTGATTCCAGCCATGATGATGTTTGACGAGGCTGAGAAAACCATCGGCGCTGAACCGGAACTGTTAAAACGCGTACGTCATGCCAGACTTTCTCTGGACCGCGCTTTTCTCGTGAAGACGGGTACTCTGAAGTCCGAATGGAAGAAGCAAGGCCGCGATGAGAAAGATTTTCCGATTGATTCCAATCAGGTACTTGTCCGTTACAAGCAGACATGGCGGGATGCATGCGAACAGAAGTTCCCCGCCGGTAAATTTGACAAGGCTAGAGCGGAATAACGGATAAATAACGAAAAGTTTCTCGACGGACTTGCTAAAAGGAAGGCATTACCGATACCTGAGCAATTCAAGGACATACCTCTGGACAGGGTGTATGACTTCAACGCCCAGCTGTTCAGTACGTACGTTAATTATTGGAAGCAAGTCCAGGATCCCGGCACAGTCGCGGGCGGATCCTGGAAAGTTTCTGTCCAGGATATTCTGAATTTTGCAAAAAACAGGCCGGAATATGGGGTCGATAATTTCCGTACTCCTTTCCAGTGGGCAGTATGGCCATCCGTGACTGGTACCGTCAAGGGATCCACTGAAGTTCCGGTTCGGCTGAAAGACGGGTACAACTGGTACAAGCTGGGATCAGCGTTCAAACTGATGAAAAACAGTTCCCTCAGCATTTTCACCGGTGTTATTGTGACGCTTGAGGGTGTGGTCGCGGACAACAGTGAGATTGGGCAGGAATACGAGATTTGGATCAGCATTAAATTTGAAGGATCCGGTTTCTCATCCTCCGGACAGCCGGACAAAGATGTCTCAATTTATATTGATCGTGTTATCGTAATTCAGAAGACCAGTAACCGGAAGAGTCTCTGATAAAACAAAGTTTAGAGATACCAGCAAGGTGTTGACGATGCCGCTACATGTGATGAAAGGTGAATTGCCGGATCTATTCCGTTTCCAAAACGGCAGGCGTGTCAGGACGGACGCCGACTGGCGCTGCCGCCGTGAGGAACTTATCACGGCCATACTTGACATCGAGTACGGACACCTTCCGCCAAAGCCCGAAAATGTTCGCGGCGAATTATTGCATTGGCATAACGTAAAAAGGATGAATGGACTTCGTTATGCGACATATCGTATTGTTACGGAGGGTGGCGCACATCCGTTCTGGTTTTTTATTACGGTGATGACACCACCAGGCGATGGTCCTTTTCCGGTGGTGATTAACGGTGACTGCTGCTGGCGTTATGTCAGCGATTCTGTTATTGAAGAAGTAATATCGCACGGATATATGCTGGTGACATTCAATCGCACAGAAATAGTTCCGGATAATTATGACCCTGGACGGAATACAGGGCTTTACCTCGTGTATCCGGATGGTGATTTCAGAGCATTGTCCGCCTGGGCGTGGGGTTATCATCGCGTGATAGATTTTCTTGCAACGCAGAAGCTGGCGGACTCTTCACGCCTGGCTGTTGTAGGACATTCGCGCGGCGGGAAGGCCGTTCTTCTCGCCGGAGCCACCGATGAACGCATCGGCCTCACCGCTCCCAACGACTCAGGAAGCGGCGGCGCTGGCTGTTTTCGCTGGCAGGGTTCGGGTTGCGAGAAGATTGAGGACGGGATCAAGGCAGTGCCGTACTGGTATTCTCCCCGGTTCAGAGACTACATCGGGCGCGAGGAGGAACTTCCGTTCGATCAGCATTCGCTCAAGGCGCTAGTTGCTCCACGCGCACTTCTTTCAACCGAGGCGCTAGGGGATTTGTGGGGGAATCCGTCCGGCACCTGTCAGACCTATCGCGCAGCACGTGAAATCTATCGCTTCCTTGGTGCACCTGAACGCATTGGCATCTGGTTCCGCGATGGAGAGCATTCTCACGGACTAGCTGACTGGAAGGCGTTCCTGGACTTCGCGGACCAGCAGTTTATGGATAAAAATAACGGTACACGCTTTGACATCGATCCGTTCCCGGAAATGCCGAACGCATTCTCGTGGTCTGCGCCGGCAGCAAATGCCAAGCATTGATAACATAGCAGATGCAAAATGCAGAAATGAAAATATATCTATAAAAGATAAGGAAACCAAAATGCACCAGCCGAAGTACTGTTTATTTTATGACAATCACACCATGCCGGCCTGTCCGGATGTCGGGGAGAATTTCGATGCGGAATTGTTCACCGACCGGATCAAGGCCTGCGGGGTGGATTATCTGACGTTTCATGCCCGCTGCAACATGGGCATGGCCTACTATGACACAAAAATTGGCATCAAACATCCTTCACTGAAATATGACATGTTCGGCAGACTGGCGGACGCCTGCAATCGCAAGGGGATTGCCCTGACCGCTTACTTGAACGGCGGCATCAGCAACGAGGAAGGGCTGCGGCATCGCGAATGGACGACTTTGCTGTTCGACGGACGGGAATATCGCGAGCCGCGCTTGACACCGTATGTCCGCACGATGTGCTACAATTCTCCGTATCGCGACCACCTGATCGCGATGGTCGAAGAAATAGCCCGCAACTATCCGGTTGCCGGTTTCTTTATCGACTGTCTGGCAGGATATCAGTGTGTCTGCCCGACCTGCGTGAAAGAAATGAAAGAACGCGGCATTGACTGGAAAATAGAAAAAGAAGTTGAAAAATTCTCCGAGTTTTCCGCTATCCGCCTGTCGCGCGACATTGCGCAGGCAGCGAAGGCGGTCAATCCTGAATTGCTGCTGTATTTCAACGGGCCGTCGTATGAGGAACAGGCTGAATTCGGTACTTATATCGAATGCGAATGCCTGCCGACCGGCCCCGGCTGGGGATATGAGTTTCTGCCGGCGCTGTCACACTACATGCGCACGCTCGGAGATAAGCCGGTATTGAATATGAGCGGACGTTTCTATGACTGGGGCGATTTCGGCGGATTGCGGCCGGAGGCCGCGATTAAATCAGAACTTTTATATGGACTGGCCAATGGTATGCGCCCGAACGTCGGCGGACATTTTCATCCGCGCGGCGACATTGAAACCGCAGTACTGGACCGGATCGAGAAAATCTATAAAGAACTCCAAACGATGGAGCCATGGTTTGACAACGCAAAAAACCTCACGGAAATTGCCATTGTTTATCCTGGTACAATCCATCAGATCCGCTTTGACAAACCGCTTCGCGGCGCCGTCAGGATGTTGTGTGAACTTAAGCAGCAGTTTGATATCGTAACTGAATTTTCCGACTGGAGCAAATATCAGGTATTGGTGATCCCGGATGACGTTACTTTCAGCGGGGAAACCGCACGGCGAGTCCATGCTCATATTGCCGCCGGTAAAGCGGTAATCTCCAGCGGTATTTCCGGCATGAATCCGGAAAAAACAAAATTTGTGCTGGAACAGGAATGGGGCATAAAATTTGAAAAAGAATGCGATTTCGATCCGGCATATTTTGCCGTCGGCAAAAACTTCAATCAAGGTCTGCCGGATATGCCATTATCTTTATATTCATCAGGAATTGAAGTCGAAGCGCTGCCGGGAACAAGTACAGAAGCATATCTGATAAAGCCGTATTACAACCGGCATTGGGATGGCGAACATGCCTTCTTCTACAATCCGCCGGACAAAGTTACTAATATACCGGCGCTGACCATTTGCAAAAACGTTGCGCATTTCAGCCACCGCATTTTCTCCGGCTATAACTTGCAGGCATCAGTTGAACTGCGCCGGCTGTTCGCCAGCGTGCTGAATAAATTCCAGCCGGAACCGCTGCTGAGAACGGAAAATCTGCCGTCATTTGCCAGGGCATTTGCAGCAGAACAGCCCGGACGCAGGATAGTTCACATTCTTTCGTATGTTCCGGAGCTGCGCGGCGAAAAAACCGAAATGATCGAAGAGCC